>NZ_JBEZJZ010000062.1:0-49239 GCF_040651455.1 Streptomyces sp. NPDC048483 | reverse complement strand
CGCTCTCGAACCGCCGCACCCGCCCGTCCACCGGATCCGTGAACTCCAGCCGCCTCGCCAGCAGTTGCAGCGGCGCGCGGAAATCGTCCGGCTCCCGAGCGCGGCAACCGGTAACCCGGTCGGGGACGCGCCGGTTGCGGCCGATGCACCGCCGGTCCGGCCTCCGGCCGACGACGGCCGTACGCCAGGCCCCGGACAGCCCTCACCACCCGCAGTCCAACGGAAGCCACTGATCGGCGCACCCATCGCGTCCACCGCGATCCGCCGCCAGGATGCTGCACCGACGCCGACGCCGACGCCCACGCCTACACCGGCACCGACGCCGACGCCGACGCCGACGCCGACAACGGCCCAAACACCGACCCCGACCCCGGCTCCAGCGACGATTCCGACCTCGTCCGCCGCTCCAACTCCGGCATCGATCTCGGCCCCCGCTCCAGCCCCGGCCCCGGGCCCGGGCCCGGTGCAGCGTTCCGCGACGCCAACCGAACGGCCCACCCCCACAACGCCGTTGACGACCGCACGTACCTCGGAGAGCCATACAGCAGAGAGCCAGACGCCAAAATCCCGTACGCCAAAATCCCGTATGCCGGAATCCCGTACGCCGGAATCCCACCCACGGGAATCCCGTACGTCGGCGAGCCGAGTGCTGACGATCAGCGCCCCCACCCCCCTCGCCGCCCGCCGAGCGCCGCTCGCGTCGGCACGTGCGCTGGACCCCGTGGCCCGGCAACGGCCCACCGGGCAGAGGGCGGCGGAGAACGCCGGCCCCGCAGCGGTGCAGCGATCAAGCGTGCAGACCGCACACGCGATCCCCCTACGCCCCGTGGCGGGCACTGCGAACCCTGCAGGCACGGCGAGCACGACCGACACAGCGCGACCGGCGCCCCGCCGAGCGGGTGCCCCGGCCGTCGCCCTACAGAAACCGGGATCGGCGCCGGCACGGACACCGAGCCAACCGTTCACTCCATCTCGCACGGTCCGGACCGCACCGGCCGCCCCCAACATGCCCGTAGCGCAGCGCGCACCAACCGCTCCCGGGGCTCCGGCTCCGGCCCCTCAGCCCCTGGCACCGACCGCCCTTCCCCGACCGTCGCGGTCAGCCACACCACCCGGCCCCACTCCGGCAGGAACCCCCCGGCCGATCCAGCGCGCCCCCAGCCCCTCCAAAGCCGCCCCCACACCACCCACACCCGCAGCAGCCACCCCGAAATCCGCCCCAACCACCGCCACCACCCCAGCCACCCCGACTGCTTCCACCGCCCCCGGCGCCCCCACCACTCCCACCACCCCGACCGACCCCGCCGCCCTCGACGCCCTCGCCCGGCGATTGGTGGCCCCGCTCTCACGGCTGCTCCGTGCCGAGTTGCGCGGCGACCGCGAGCGCATCGGCCGACTACGCGATCACGGCCGCTGACCCCCGCCCGTCCGCAATCCCGCTCCCACCCCGCCACCCCACCGAAAGAACCACCCACCATGCCCCAGGCCCTGGACCCCGGCTCCACCGTCTTCTTCAAGCTGACCATCGACGGCCAGGACCTCGGCCTCTTCAACGGCTGCGACGGCCTGGCCTCCGAGGTGGAGGTGGAGCAGCGGCAGGAGGGCGGCAACAACGGCTTCGTCTGGCAGTTGCCCACCCGCGTGACGTTCTCCACGATCCGTCTCACCCGCCCCCTCACCGCCGACACCTCCCGTGTGGCCGCCTGGATTTCGTCCCTCGCCACCGGCATCAGCAGGCCGACCGCGCAGATCGCCGCCCTGCGCGCCGACGGCTCGGTCGTCGCGCAGTGGGGGCTGGTGGAGGTGCTGCCGGTGCGCTGGCAGGGGCCGAGTCTGGACCCGGCCAGTCCGGGTGTGGCGACTGAGACGCTGGAGATCGCGCACCACGGATTCACCGACGCGGGAGGTGCCTGAGGTGGCCGCACCGACCGGCGGGAAGGCGGGCGCGAGCCTCGTACGGGCGGCCCTCGCGATCCATCAGCCCCCCACCGACCTCGGCGGCTCCATCGGCGGCCGCATCGGCGAGGTGGAGTTCCAGTTCAATCCGACCCAGTTGCAGCTCGGGCGGGAGGCCGAGTGGCACACCCAGGCCGCCGTCGCCTATATGCGAGGGGCCCCGCCCAAGTTCACCGGCACCCGGCCCGCCACGCTCCAGCTGGAGGTGTTCCTGGACGCCTCCGGAACCCCGAACTCCGGGAAGGTGCAGAAGCAGATCGAACTGCTGCTGTCCTGCTGCGAGGTGACGGCACAGAGCGTCAATTCCAAGCGTCCTTCGCCGCCTTGGGTGCGGTTTTCCTGGGGGTCGTTCAACACGGTTCAGTTCGTGGCGTATGTGACGAGCGTCAGCGCCACGTACACCCTCTTCAACCCCACCGGCGAGCCGATCCGCGCCACCTGCACGCTGTCCCTCACCGAGGTGGCCATGCCCACCAAGGGGCAGAACCCCACCTCCGGTGCGCTCTCTGCACGCCGTATCCACCGCACGGTCGCCGGTGACTCGCTCGCCTCGCTGGCCTGGCGGGAGTACGGGGACGCGACCCGCTGGCGGCTGATCGCGGAGGCGAACGAGATCGACGATCCGATGCGGCTTCGGCCGGGCACGGAGCTGCTGCTGCCCGCCGCCGACGAAGGCCCGCCCGAGGGCCCTCCCGAAGGCCCTCCCGAAGACCGGCCCCGAAGCCGTCCCGCGCACAGTCCCACCGGCCACTCCACCGGTCGCCCGACAACCCACGAGGCCGCCCGATGACCAGCGAGAACATCCGATGAGTGAGAAGACGTACACCAGCGTCCTGCACGCCGTGATCGGCGGCGCGCCGCTGCCCGACAAGCTCGCCGCCCTCCTCACCGCAGGCTGGGTGGACGCGAGCGTCAATGTGCCGTCCGCATTCCAGCTCACCTTCAGTGACACGGGTTCGGACATCCTCAAGACCTTCCCGCAGATAAAGGTCGGCGCGAAGGCGGTGCTGTCGCCCTTCACCGACGGGCAGCGCGGTGCGCCCATGCTGACCGGCGAGATCACCGCTCTCGAGGTGGACGCGGACGCGAGCGGCAAGTCGCTGGTCGTACGGGGATACGACCCGGGGCACCGGCTGCTGCGCAATCGCCGCGTCGCGGGCTACCCCAACATGACCGCGAGCGACATCGTGCGCCGTCTCGCCGGCCTCAACAAGCTCTCCCTCGGCAAGGTGGAGGCCACCCGCACCGTCTACGAGCTGGCCACCCAGCCCAATATCACCGACTGGGACTTCCTGACCCGACTGGCGCAGGAGAACGACGTCCATCTCTCCTTCGACCCGCAGGGCAAGCTGCAGTTCGGCAAGCTCGCCCCGGCCGCGTCCGCGCCGGCCGACACCACGCCGGCCGCGCAGAGCCCGTACGTCCTGGAATTCGGGCACAACGCGCTGCACAGCCGGATCGCCGTCACTGCCGCCGGGCAGGTCGCCAAGGCGGGCGCGCGCGGCTGGAACATGCGCGCCAAGCGCGCCCTGTCCGCCGAGTCTCCGGCCACGGCGAGCAAGGACATCGTCGCCGATATCGCTCCCGGAGCGCTCAGCAAGCCCTTCGGAGTCTCCGAACTGACCGCCACGGACATTCCGTTCAGCACCCAGGCCCAGGTCACCCATGCCGCCCGCGCGCTCGCCGACGATGTGGCGGGCTCCTTCGCGGAGCTGGAGGTGGCGGTCACCGGGAATCCGCAGCTGAAGCCGGGCCGGCCCGTCGCGCTCAAGGGCGCCGGCTTCCCCTTCGAGGGGAAGTACACCGCGACCGGCGTACGCCATGTCTTCGAGTCCGGACGGCAGTTCACCACCTGGCTGACCGTCTCGGGGCGGCAGTTCCGGTCGCTGTACGGGCTCGCGTCCGGCGGCGCGGAGGCGGCGCCGCCCATGCCGGGCGTGGCCATGGCGCTGGTCAGCAATGCCAAGGACCCGCTGAAGCTGGGCCGGGTCAGGCTGCGCTTCCCCTGGCTGTCGGACACCTACGAGAGCGACTGGTGCCGGGTCGCGCAGCTGGGCGGCGTGCGGGGCGGCGGGCTGATCCTGCCGGAGGTCGGAGACGAGGTGCTGTGCGCCTTCGACCGGGGCTCGCTGGAGCATCCGTACGTACTCGCCGGGCTCTACAACGGCATCGACAAGCCGACCCCCGATCCGGACGGGCTGCCCGCGGTGGACCCGACGAGCGGCCGGGTCAACTGGCGTTCCCTCGCCTCGCGCAGCGGCCACATCGTCGAGCTCGTCGACGCCAAGTCCCGTATGAAGAGCGGCATCAGGCTGCAGACCGGCAACGGCCGCCTGACCGTCCACATGGACGAGACGCGGACCAGCGTGACCATCCGCAGCGACGGCTCCGTGTCCATCTCCGGCACCCGGAACGTGTCCATCAGGGCGGGCGGCAATCTGTCGCTGACCGCCGGCGGGTCGCTGACCATGAGCGCCGGCGGGGCCGTGGACATCAAGGCGGGCGCGAAGTTCGGCGTCGTCGCGGGCGGCGTGGCGGACATCAACGCGACCGGCGCCGTCAGCCTCAAGTCGGCCGGCGCGGTGGCCATCAACACGGTCGGCGCGGTCGCCGTCACCGCGGCCGGCGCGGTGGCCGTCCAGGCGGGTGCCGCGGCAGCCGTCAGCTCAGCGGCCACCGTCGCGCTGAACGCACCGGCCGTACTGCGCAACGGCATTCCGTTCTAAGGGGGTTGAGGACATGAGTGAACAGTTCGTCGGCGCGGGATGGACCTTTCCGCTGCGTACGGACGCGGGCGGCGGCATCGCCCTCGCCCGCCGCGAGCGCGAGATCGAGGAGTCGATGCGGCTCGTCCTCGCCACCGCACCCGGCGAGCGCCCGATGCGGCCGGAGTTCGGCTGTGCCGTCCACGACATGGTCTTCGCGCCGGTCAACGAGGCGACGGCCGGGCGCATCCGCTACGAGGTGCGGTCCTCGCTCGACCGTTGGGAGCCGCGGATCGAGGTCCAGGACGTCGAGGTCAGCCCGGCGCCCGACGATCCGTCCGTGCTGTTCATCGACGTGCGCTACAGCGTGCGCGGCACCAACAACCCACGCAGCCTCGTCTTCCCCTTCTATGTGATCCCGTCCACGGAGAGCCCGGAGAGCGACACCTGATGGCCCTGCCTGCACCCCATCTCGACGACCGCCGCTTTCAGCAGTTCGTCGATGACGCCAAGCGCTATATCCAGCAGCGCTGCCCCGAGTGGACCGACCACAATGTCTCGGACCCGGGAGTGACCCTCATCGAGGCCGTCGCGCACATGGCCGACCAGATCGTCTACCGGCTCAACCGGGTGCCGGAGAAGAACCATCTGGCCTTCCTCGACCTGCTCGGCGTCACCCTCTTCCCGCCCTCCGCCGCCCGCGCCGACGTCACCTTCTGGCTCTCCGCCCCGCAGCCCGAGCCGGTCGTGCTGCCCGCGGGGACGGAGGTGGCCACCGGCCGGACCGAGACCGAGGAGGCGGTGGCCTTCGCCACCGAGGACGATCTGACCGTCGTGCCCTGCGAACTCGCCGCCGTACTGCGGCAGGAGGCGGGGACCACCCCCGAGGACTGCGGCCAGGACATCTTCGGCGGCCGTGATGTGGCCGTCTTCTCGGCCGCCCCGCAGCCGGGCGACACCCTCCTGTTCGGGCTGTCGGCGGCAGTCCCACGGTGCGCGGCCGTACTGCGGCTGGACAGCCGGGTGGACGGGGTCGGCGTCGACCCGCGCCAGCCGCCGCTGCGCTGGGAGGCATGGACCGCCGACGGGTGGACGGAGTGCGAGGTCGCGGAGGACTCCACCGGCGGCCTCAACCGGCCCGGCGAGGTCGTGCTGCACATCCCGGCCGGGCACACCGGCTCACGCGTCGGCAGGACGGATGCGGCGTGGCTGCGCTGCCGGGTCGTCGAGGCGGCGCCCGGCCAGCCGTTCTACAGCGCCTCACCGACCGTACGGTCCGCCTCCGCGTTCACCATCGGGGGCACGACAAAGGTCGCGCACGCCGACGTGGTCCGGGACGAGCCGCTCGGCGAGTCCGCGGGGGTGCCCGGCCAGCGGCTGCGCCTGGCGCACGCGCCCGTCGTCGCCGACCGCCCGCCGCTGCGGCTGGAGGTCTCGGACGGGGACGGCTGGCAGGAGTGGCAGGTCGTCCCCGACTTCGCGGCCTCCGGCCCGCACGACCGGCACATCACGCTGGAGGAGTCGACCGGCGAGATCGCGTTCGGCCCCTCGGTGCGCCAACCGGACGGTTCGGTACGGCAGTTCGGGGCGGTGCCGGTCAAGGGCTCGGTGATACGGGCCACGCACTACCGCACCGGCGGCGGGCGGACGGGCAATGTGGCGCGCGGCGCGATCCAGGTGCTGCGCAGCTCGATCCCGTACGTGGCGCGGGTGGAGAACCGGGAGGCGGCGCGCGGCGGGGTCGACGGCGAGACGGTGCAGGAGGCGAAGGTCCGTGCGCCGATCGCGCTGCGCGCGCAGGAACGGGCCGTGACCGCCCGCGACTACGAGGAACTGGCGCGGCGCGCGGCCCCCGAGGCCGCCCGTATCGCCTGTCTCTCCGTCGATCCCGCCGAGCGCTCGGCGGGCGCCGCGAGCACGGGCGCGTCGGGCGCCGATGCCGGCGGGACCGGCCGGACCGGCGAGAACGCCGTCCGGGTCCTGGTCGTCCCCCAGGCCGTCCCCGACCGCGGCGGCCGGATCCGCTTCGAACAGCTGGTGCCCGGCGACGAACTCCTGGGCCGCGTCACGCAGTTCCTCGACGAGCGCCGCCCCCTGGGCACCCGCCTCGCGGTCGGCCCGCCCTTCTACCAAGGCGTCACGGTCGTCGCGACGCTGCACTCCTTCCGGGCCGCGCGGGCCGACCGCGTACGCGCCGAGGCGCTGGACGCGCTCTACGCCTACCTCGACCCGCTGACCGGCGGCGCCCATGGCGACGGCTGGCCCTTCGGCCGCCCGCTGCGGTCCGGCGAGATCTTCGCGGCCCTGCAGCGCGTACCCGGCGTGGAGCTCGTCGACGAGGTCCTCCTGCACCCCGCCGACCCGCTCACCGGCCGCCGCGGCGACGCCACCGACCGCATCGAACTCGCCCCGTCCGCCCTGCTGTTCCCCTTCGACCACCGCGTCCGTGTGATCGAGGCCCGATGAGGGGCACACCCGCGGGGATGGCCTCCCCGCACCCACTGGGCGGGCAACTCCCCGCCGTCTACGCCGACGACGACTTCGCCCAGCGCTTCGTCGAGGGCCTCGATGTCGTGCTCGCCCCCCTCTTCAACGTCCTGGACTGCCTGGAGAGCTACTTCACGCCCGCCCTCGCGCCCGAGGACTTCGTCGACTGGCTGACCACATGGGTCGGCACCGAACTCGAGGGGACGGAACCGCTGGCCACCCGCCGCCGCGCCGTGGCCGAGGCCGTTTCGCTGCACCGCGTACGCGGCACCCGGCGCGGCCTGTCGGACGCCGTCCAGCTGGCTTTCGGGGTACGCCCGGAGATCACCGAGAGCGGCGGCGCCATCTGGTCCGCGCGCCCGCTCGGTCCCTTCCCGGGCTCGCCGCGCCCCGGCCTGCGGGTAACCCTGCGGGTCCGCGACCCCTCCGCCACCGACCCGCACCGTCTGCACGCCGTCGTCGCGGCGGCCCGCCCCGCGCACCTCCCTTTCACGGCCGAGGTGACCCACCTGCTCACCCCTGAAGGAACCTGACCCATGGCCACCGACCACACCACCTGCCCCGACTGCGGCGCCCCCGCCCCCCAGACAGGCCAGTCCTTCTGCGACTCCTGCGGAGCCTTCCTGCGCTGGGACCGGCCGACGCCGCCGTCGCCCACGGCGGCTCCGGAGCGTCCGACCGCCGCGGCACCTCCGACTCCCACCGCCCCCGCCGCGAACGCCCCGGCATCCGCCCCCGGCCCGAGCACCCCGGGCCGGCCCGTACGGCCCGACGCCACCACACCCGCAACACCCCCGGCCGCTCCCCCTTCCCCTCCCACTGCTCCCGCTCCCGCTCCCGCTCCCGGCGACGGCACCCACGCGGCCGCCGTTCCGCAGCAGGGCACCGACGCAGCCCCGACCGCCCCCCTCCCGCCGGCCACCGCACACGACGGGGGCGAGGCCCGGTCCCGGCGCAGCCCGGACGGCCAGGACGGTCCGGCCGCGCCCCGTCCGGCCGGCGCAGGGGGCGTCTCCGACACCGGCATCCGCGCTCTCCTGGTCCCCGTACCGGACGCCGCCTCCCCCACTCCGCCTCCCGAGGCACCCGGCAGCGTGCTGCCGGGCCGTCCCGACGCGGCCCGGCCCCGGGTCCGTACCCCGCAGGCGGCCCCCGAGCCCGAGCACGGCTCACCGTGCCCGAGCTGTGGAACGCTCAACGCGCCGCGTCGGCACTTCTGCCGGAGCTGCGCCAACCCCCTCGCCGACACCGCGAGCGAGACCGCCGAAGGCCCGTACGCCGGGCAGCGGCCGCGGCTGCACCGCGACCGCACCCGGTGGATCATCCGGGCAGTGGTGGCGGCGGTGATCGCGGCCGTTGTGGTCGGGGGGATCATCGGGGGGCCGCCGGCCGCGCGGGCCGTACAGGACCACTTCGCCAAGCGCGTTCCCGTACCCGCCACCACCTGGAAGGCCTCGCACTCCGGCCCCAAGAACGGCGCGAAGCTCGCGTTCGACAGCTACTCCAACACCTGGTGGGGGACGGGCTATTCAGGCGCCTCGGACGGCCAGTACCTGCAGGCCGGCTTCGGCCAGCCCACCGACCTGCTCAACATTCTGATCACCCCCGGAGCTTCCGCACGCACCCCGCAGGCCGCCGACCCGGCCCGGCCGCGCGAGTTCGACCTGATCGTGACCGACTCCGCGGGCAAGCAGCACATCTCGCACCCCCGGCTCAACGACGGCGGGGTACAGAAGATCGATGTGGTCGTACGGAACGCGATGACCGTACGGCTGGTGCTGCACTCCGCCTACGGCGCCGCGGACGACAAGCAAGTGGCCATCGCCGAGCTGGAGTTCTTCGGCCGGTCGACGAGCTAGCCGACGGGGACAGGAACAGCCGAATGGAGCACGACGCCCCCGGAAGCAGATCGCTTCAGCTCATGAGGAACGCTGCGTCGCAGCCGCTCGCGTCCTCGAGTGGGGCTCCTCGGCGGGCGTCGGCGTAGTCGGCCAGGACGAGGGCGATCCCGGCGGCGCCGTCCAGAAACCCGGGTCGACGGACACGGCCGCGTCGCGCGGGCGGTGCACGAGGCCGCGGATCGCGTCCCCGGCCAGGGCCGTCATCCGGCGGTCGCCGAGCGCCTGCCCGGCCACGAACAGAGTCCAGGCGGTCCCGGATGCCCCCTCACACCAACCCAGTGTGCTTCTCGCGCCCCTTTCCTGGGAGGGCCGGCGCTGCCGGAACGGTGGGGCAGGCTCCCCGGGCACCTCCGGGGAAGCGGCGACGCGGCCGGGCCACTGGGTGCCCCGGTCGTCGGTATGCCCCATGCTCAGCACCCAGTCGGCCATGCGGCGGATGGCATCCTGTTGGGGCAGACCGACGCCCAGGCCGCGGGCAAGGGGCATGCCTCACGGCGTGGGCCGAGCTGGCGGAGGCACTGGTGGCCGAGCGCCGCCCCGACCGGCCGGTACCGCCGATGGCAGGTACCGCCGCGATCGGGGCGGTTGTGCATCTGCCGGCCACCGCCATCGCGGAGCGCCGGGACCTGTCCTCGATGAGCGGCACCCTGGCCGCCGCCTACCGTCTGCTGCCGGCCTGAGGGCCCGGCCTCACTTCAGGTGCCGGGCGAAGAACCGGTCCCCGTCGCTCACCTCGAACCACGGGGTACCGGCGTGCCCGCCCAGATTGGCGTGCAGCGTCTTCTCCTTGGTGCCGAAGGCATCGAACAGGTCCAGGGCCCGCTGCCGGGGGTTCCCCTCGTCGTCCCACTGCAGCAGGAACAGCAGCGGAATGGTGACCTGCCGGGCCTCCTCGCGCTGCGCACGGGGCACGTAACCCCCGGCGAAGAAACCGGCGGCCGAGATGCGCGGCTCGACCACCGCCAGCCGAATGCCGATGGCGGTCATCCCCGAGTACCCGACCGGGCCGCCGATCTCGGGCAGCGAAAGGAGGGCGTCCAGGATGGTCTGCCATTCCGGGACCGCCTTTTCGACCAGCGGGACGATGAAGGACTCGAAGATCTCGTCGACCGGCTCGCCGGCCGCCATCGCCCGGCGGAGGTCGGTGCGGGCCTGCTCGTCGACGGCGGAACGGGGCCGGTCGCCGTGCCCGGGGTGGTCGATGGCGGCCACCGCGTAGCCGTACGCCGCGGAGTGCCGGGCCCGGGCCACCAGCCGCGGTTCCCGCTTGTGCAGGCCGCCGTTGTGGCCGATGAGGATCAGCGGGGCCGGTGCGGATCCAGGCGTCCACAGGGTGCCGGGGATCTCGCCGAGGGTGAATTCGCGTTCGAGGACACCGTCGTCGAGGCGCTGTTCAGAAGTGAATTGCATGGTCGTGCCTTTCGGGAGTGCTCTTGAACGGCGCTCCCGGACGACCTATCGCCCGACCGTGACCCCGGAGGGGAGCACCCATGTCAATACGTTCACGGGTACCACCTCCTCGTTCTCTCGCACGGCCTCGGGAAAATTAGCAGTGGTCGCCGTGGTTCGCCAACGGGTTTTTGCGGAGGCTCCGTGGCCGGATGCCACGGAGCCACTCGCCTCAAGGCCAAGGCCGTGTAGTCAAGGGCTTCGGGCCTGTGTGGTCACGGTGTGGTGTAGGCCGGGACGTAGGCCCTGTCCCGCTGAGTTGAAGCGGGAGAACGGCCCGGACCATGGCCGGCAACACGGCCATGACCAGGTGTGATTGCGCGACATGCCTGCCGGTCGGGAGCCGTGGCCGACAGAGCGACGACGGACTCGCTGTCGGCGTGGAGGAGGCACTCGGCATGACCGATGGCGGCCGGTCCCCCGTACCGCTCGACCTCGGGCTCGTAGGTGTCCAGGACCACCTTCCCGAGTCCCCCCGCCTCCTCGCGCGCCTGCTTCCGGTGCCGGAATTCTTCGTGTCCTCCCCGGTCCATGACCTGCTCGAACCGGGTGCAGTCGCGGACGTTCCCAGCGGTGATCGTCAAGGCCGGCGGCCGGTCACCACCAGGTTGCCGTCCGGGGTGCGCCGCGCGAGGTCGCCGGTGCGGAAGTAGCCGTCGGTGGTGAAGGAGCGTGCGTTGTGGTCGGGCGCCCGGTAGTAGCCCCGCAGGGTGTACGGACCGCGGGCGAGGAGTTCGCCGGGCTCCCCGTCGGGCACGTCCTTGCCGTCGACGTCGACAATGCGGATCTCATCGTCGGGCGAGAGCGGGCGGCCGTGCGTGGTGAGCACGGTCTCGTCCGGATCGGCGGGCCGGGTGAGAGTGAGCAGCCCCTCGGCCCTGCCGAAGACCTGCTGCAGGCGACAGCCCAGTTCGCGGCCCATCCGTTCGGCGGTCGCCCGGTGCAAGGGCGCGCCGCCGATCTGCACGAGATGCAGACTGCTCAAGTCGGCCTGGACCGTGGGAAGTACGTCGAGCCAGAGCTGGGCGACGGAGGGCACCACCGAGGTGACGGTGACCCGCTCTCGTCCGATGGCCGCAAGGCATTCGGCGGGTTCCGGGTTCTCGACCAGGACGACGGTGCCGCCGACGGAGAGGGTGCCGACGATGCCGGGGCAGCCGAAGGTGAAGGTGAACTCGGCGGGCAGCGCGGCGAGATACACGTCGTTCTCGGTGAGCGACACCAGCTCGGCGGCGGCCCGCGCCTGGTAGGCGTAGTCGTTGTGGGTGCGCGGAATGAGCTGGGGCGCCGCGGTGGTACCGCCGGAGAGCAGGAAGAACGCCACCTGGTCGGCGCTTTGCGCAGGCGCCGGACCGGGCGGAGCGTCGATGGAGCCCAGCGGGAAGTAGTGGCAGCCCGACGTGTCGGTCGAAAGGCCGCCGTACGGGGACGAGGCTCCCGGCGCCTCATAAGTGAACACCCGCCGCAGGAAGGGCCCTTGGGCCGCGATGTCCGCGGCCATCGCCGTGTGGTCGAAGCCCTGATACGTCGAGGGACCGACGTAGCCGCCGGCCTCGGTGACCTGCACGAGGTGGGACACCTCGGCCGCGCGGTGCGAGACCGGGCAGAACACGGGGAGCGCGCCGACGCGCATCAGCGCGAACGCGGTGATGACGAACTCGGGAACGTTCGGTAGCTGGACGACGACCCGTTGCCCGGGCCGGAGGCCGCGCAACCGGAACCCGGCGGCCATGCGGTCCACGCGCCGGTTCAGGCGCGCGTACGTGATGCGGGTGCCGCCGTGCACGAGCGCGGTCCGCGGTCCGTACTGCAGGGCCCAGCCGCGCAGCAGGTTGTCCAGCGTATAGCCACGCCAGTGCCCGGCGGCCCAGTAGCGGTCGACGAACTCCTCGGGCCAGGGCGTGCAGCCGTCGAGCATGGATGTCATTCGCTTTCTTCTGTACCGGTTCGTGAACCGGAAGCCGTGCGGGTCGTCTTCCGCCGTGACGGGGGCGGGCCAGCGGTGATCTCGACGACCGCGGCCCCGGCCTCCATCCCCGGCGCAGGGGCCACCACCCGGATGTGGTGGTAGCCGGGGACGATCTGGGCGACCGGCAGCCGGGCCGGCCGGTGCTCCTCCAGGTCAATATCGCCATGCGACCCCATATCGCCCCCCTTCTCAACGCTGGGGAGCAACCCCGCCGCCTTGGCCTCGACATTCGAATGACATTCCAATGCGCCAACACCCCCATGAGCAATGCGCTTTCCCCACCATGGACGCTGAATTCCCTCAGCAGAAAGTCCAATGAGCGCCGCCGACCAGGAGGAATGGTCGCGGCGAGACGGCGCTGGGGCATCTGCAGGGTCTGGGCCGGCTCGGGAAGTGCCGGTTCAAGACCGCCTGCGGTGACATCGAATGGGAGGAGGCCGGCGCGCTGCAGGCGGAGACGGCTCTCGGCGCCATCACCGTGGACCGGGTGACAGGAGCCGCCGAGCTCAGCACCTCGCACGGCGAGGTGCTGAGCAACGAAATCGGCGGTACGGCGGCCGTCAAGAACCTCAACGGCACGACCGGCCTCGGTACCGTCATGGGCGATCTGCGGTTCACCGGCGTGAACGGTGACTTCTCCGTCAAGCAGGCGCACGCCCGCGTGGAGGCCAAGACCGCCAACGGCAACCTCAGAGTCGGGGAGATCGTGCGCGGCTCTGTGGCCCTGGAGACCGCCACGGGCTCGGTCCGCGTAGGCGTCCGTGACGGCACCGCCGCCTGGCTCGACGTGCACTGCCTGATCGGCACTCTGCGGAACGGGCTGCGCGACTCCGAAGGCCCGGGGAAGTCCGAGGAGTCCGTCAAGGTACGTGCCCGGACCGTCTACGGAGACGTGGACGTCCACCATGCCTGACGCACGCGAAAGGAACGCAGAGGCAACGACGAAGGGAGGGTCGGCCGTGAGTACGCCCCCACCGGCCATCGAGGCCAGGCACGTGCGCAAGACGTACGGCGACAAGGTGGTTCTGGACGGTATCGACCTGCAGGTCCCTGCAGGGACGATCTTCTCGCTGCTCGGCCCGAACGGCGCGGGCAAGACCACCATGGTGAACATCCTGGCCACCCTCATCGAGGCCGACGGTGGCGACGTCCGGGTCGCGGGCCACGACGTGTCCACGGAAGCCGACGCAGTCCGCGCCGCGATCAGCGTCACCGGACAGTTCGCCGCGGTCGACAACCTGCTCACCGGTGAGGAGAACCTCTTCATGATGGCCGATCTGTACCACCTCGGCAGGCGGGCGGGGCGACGGCTGGTGGCCGAGCTCCTCGAAAAGTTCGACCTGGTCACGGCCGGCAAGCAGCAGGCACTCCACTACTCCGGCGGCATGCGGCGCCGCCTCGACCTCGCGATGACGCTGGTCGGCGGGCCGCGCATCATCTTCCTCGACGAGCCCACCACCGGCCTCGATCCGCGCAGCCGGCATGCGATGTGGGACATCGTCCGCGACCTCGTGGCCGATGGAGTCACCGTCTTCCTCACCACGCAGTACCTGGACGAGGCCGACCAGCTCGCCGACCGCATCGCGGTCCTCGACGGCGGACGGCTCGTCGCCGAAGGCAGCGCTGATGAGCTCAAGCGCCGTATCCCGGTGCGCCGCGGCCGGCCCACGGACCACAACGTCGCGGCGGGTCGGCCACGGCACGGGTGGCCACCGAACTCGGCATGCTCGACTGACCTGCGCCCCGCGGCAGGACGTTGTCCATCAGCCGTCGACCACCGGCGGCCGACGCGTCACCGCCCGGGGACAGATCCTCGGCCTGGTACACAACGACCGGTTTACGACCAGGATATGAGAGGCCGTGTCGCTCCTCGGGATGGCCGCCGGCGCCGTCCCCTGTCTGTGTACTGATCACCTTGGTTGCCTCCACTGCGTACGGAACGCAGAGGAGGCAACCGCATGCGGAGCGGACGGGACCTGGGGGACTTGCCGGACACTGTCATGAGGCCGGCGAGCCGGTCGAGGTAAGTCACGTCGTCAGTGTGCCGACCAAAACCAGCAGATGCGCACCGACGAACACCACGGGGATGACGCGCTCGGATGTGCCCAGTTCCGTATAGCGCTTGCGCCAACCGTGAATGGGGTCACGTCGCAACTGCTCCCACTCGTCGGTGAAGATCTTGACCGGGAGACGTTCCTCCAGCTTGTTGATGCCCTTGAACTTCGCGGTGTTCAGGTCGCGGTAGCTGCGCAGCTGCATCCACCACGTCGCAGAGAGCGTCACGCCGGCCAGAAACAGCGACACCGGCACCCACCACGGAGCGTCGGACAGCTTCGGGAAACCGAGACCGACCAAGGCGACGAACGTGGTCTGCACAGTCAAGAAGAACGCGTTGGCGGTCCCGCGACGCGCCGATACGCGGTCGGCCATCTCGACGGCGAGCTTGTACAGTTCCAGCACCTCGGCCCGCTGGTGCGGATCAGATGACGCCACTGCACCTCCTTCGATGGCCGGTGGCGCTTGTCAGTCCTGTTTCCCCGCGTCATCCCGTGGCATCCCCGACTCATACCGGCGTAGTTGCGCGGCGACAGGGACACTCGCCCGACTCAGAGACAGAACCAGCCTGTCCGTCGGCGCGAAGCCCGCACGCAGCGGCGCGTAGATCGGTCGCCAGCCGGAGGTGAAGTGGATGATCCCCTGAGCCCTCGACGACAAGCCGAAACCTCCCCCGTAATCGGGGAAATCCGGAACCGGCTCCGTCGCCCGGAGGTGCGGGCGCAGTGCCTCGCGAACGTTCCTCAGCAATGTCGTGTATCCGGCGGCGCGAACGGGAACGACCAGCATCAATCGTTCCGGTGGGACGACCCGAAACGCCTCGGCCAATTCCCACGCGACACCGTCACTGTCTCCCAGGATCAACACCACCAAGCGTGCGCGCAGCATCATCTTCGTCACGGTGGCATGCCACTGATGGCGAGGGAGGTAGAAGCGCGCGGCACCATCGGGAGCCAGCTGCTCGCCGGGCACGCCGACGGCGATCATGGGGCCGGCCCAATCCAGGGCGGAGCAGATCTTCTGCTCCTCCGGGACGCCGATCGAGAACCAGCCCTTGACCAGACTCTTCGCGGTGAACATCTGCTGGTCTCTCATGAGCGGCGCGTCCTCGTCGAAGGGCCTCAACAGCAAGGAAAAAGTATGCGGTTGGACCTCGTCGGGGGATTTCACCACCCGGGAGCATTTCGCGCGCACGTACAGGCGCATCACGCGATTGCCGCGGGCCAGACACAGGGTTGCCAAGAGAGCTGCCACCCCGTAGACGGGAAATATATCCGGGCCGGCCGGCTCGCCGTCGGCGCTCGCCCCCCGCAAGCACACGTATGCCAGGGGAAGCAGGGCGAGCATCCCCCACACCGCCGTCGCGGCGGCAGGCCGAAAGAATCCGGGACGATCCTTTCCCTGGGGCGCGTTCACCATGGCGTAGACCCTGTTTTCACCGAAAAGCACCGCCACGACCGTGACCAGAGATGCGGAAAGTGCCATCAGGTCGGTCCAGTCGGCCGTACGCTCCTCCGTGCGCAACTCCTTGCCGACGGCGACGAGTGTGGGAGAGATGATAATTGCTCCCAGACTCACCAACATCACGCCCATTTGCATCCCGTAGCGCACGAGCAGCCCCTGTCTCCCGGAGTGCTGAACACTCCCCGGTTCTACACGCTGAGTTGCGGGGCCGCGCAATCCGAACTCTTGAGCAATGGACTCGGAAAGGTACACAAGAGACTCTCGCCGATATCTCTCGCCGATAATGTAGAGAATCGAAAGAAGGCCGAAGAGAAATACGGTGGACTGCGGACGGCCCATGATCAATCCGTAGGCCGCGTAGGTGATACCCAACAGCCCCAACAGGCACAACAGCCGCCCCAGGCGCATCTGGGTCACCCCTGCCCGCCTGGCCTCTTCGGCACTGATGTGCATAACCCCCGGCCCTTTCCGTACGCAGCAGTTCAGGATGCATCGCCACGACACAGTTCCGGGCCCCAATAAAGACAATGGCGCAAAGTAGGCGGGCTGGCGGACGTCGGACAAGCGCAAGGGACAGAACCCCTCCGTCGCCGGCATCTACCTCGCGCTCGCCGAGCACAGCGAGCGCGAGGCACACCCCCAAGCCGTCGAGCAGGCCCACGCCGACTTCGCCGCCCGCACCGGCGGCGAGGTTCCTGAACCCCGCACCGAGGCCAAGGCCCTAACGGCACGGCCCTCGGTCATTCACAGGCAGGGCCGGCTGGTGCCGAGCGCCTTGGCTCGCGCTTCCAGCGCGGTGTTGATCACGGGCAATTCCACATCGGCCTCGCACTGGCTGCCGGCGACGGGATGCCTGCTGATCTGGTGTCGGCAATCCTGCATGCGCTGCCTGCCCACGGTGACCCACTTCCCGAAGGACGCGAACAACAAGTAGCTCTACTGCGCACGAAGCTGTCCCACAGCAAAGTGCTGCTGCTCGTCGACGACGTCATCTCCGCGGAAGCGCACGCGGACCGCCCGGGAGCCGTGGCCATGACGGAGATGGTCCGGCAGCACGAGGTGGGGGAACCGCTGGTTCTCCTCGCTTCACAGCTCACAGCCTTTCTGTGGCACGGGAGCCACTGGACCGACCTGGAACGCGTCTACCAGTGCGTGCTCGAAGCCGGCACCCGCGCCGGCAAACCCGACTGGACGGCGACGTCTCAGCACAACCTGGCCACGGCTGCCGGCCACCTCGGTGACAGCCGGCGTGCCACCGATCTGTTGCAGCGCAGTGCTAGGACAGCGCACGAGGCCGGCAATCCGCACCAGATGTTCCTGGCGCAGCTGGCACTGGGCACGCTGCTCATCAACCTCGGACGTCCCCGGGACGCCATCCCGTTCCTGCGCCATGGACTCCCATTCTGGCGAATCATCGACGATCGCCATGCCCTGGCCACTGCCCCGGGCAATCCCGGCCAGGCGCACATGGCGATCGGCCACCTCCGCCGGGCCGAAAGGTACCTCCGCAACAGCAAGAACTTGTCCCGGGCCGGCAGCCCTGCCGACTTGTCCCACCGCGGGGCGATCGCGGCGCTGCCGCGTCGCACGGGCCGGATGGCTGAGGCCGCCCAGGAGGCTTGCCAGGACATCGAGCGCGCGCGTGCTGTCGGCAGCCGGGAGCGGGAAGCCAAGGCCCTGATGGATCTCGCGGAAACTCCCGTCGAGGAGCGGCCCACGTCAGCCCCGCTTCAGCCTCTGGAGGCCGCACCGGCCATCTACCGGGACACAGGCGACGTTCACGGCCAGGTGAGGTCGCTGTTCCGGCTCGGTGATCGGGCAGCGGACCGAGGGGACATCCAGCAGGCTGCCGAATATCTCGGGGAATGCGCCAGTCTGGCGTACCAGATCGGCGACTACGAGCACGCGGCGCGTTCACGTGCCTACCTGGCTACCTGGCTACCTGGCTACCTATCACGGAGGCATCGGCCGGCTCGACGAAGCAGAGGCGTACTTCGCGGACGCTCTGAACCTGGCTCGACAGATCGGGAACCCCGGCGTACGGATGCGTACACGGTGTCATCGGCGAACGGGGCCGCGGTCCCGTTGGAGTCCGGCTCCCCTTCGCCTGACCCGACGGGTGGATCACATAGGACGTGACCCATTTGCTGTCCGGGTGGCGACAGCACACGGTGCCCTGTCCGGGACCCGCTCGATGCTGTGCGGATAGGTGGCGGCGCTCGCGGTGCCCCCGAGCAGGCTTGCCGCCGGCACCGCGGCCGCCCCGGCCACCGCCCCGCACAACAGCTCCGCCTCTTCCTGGGCCTTCCCTCCCTCGGCGGGAGAGCCCCCGTGGCTCGGCCTCAGGAGATGCGTCCGACCTCGGGAGGGGTTCCTTCCGAGCTCCGCGCGAGAGCCATATTCCCTCACCGTTGCGTCCCTCATGACCCGATGGGCACATGCGAGCGCAGCGGTACGCGAAGCCCCACTTGCCCCCTCCTGTCCCCACGGGCAAAGGGCACCGGCCAGCCCGGCACGTCGAAGTATCCGGGGCCGAGCAGCCTCATCTGCATGGCGCGTGCGCCCGCCTGGAATCGGGATTTGACTCCCAGCAGGCGCATGATCTCGGCGACGTGACGGCGGTAGGTGCGCACCGACATGGACAGCGCGCGCTGCCACATCGTCGGTCTCTCCCGTACACAACCACAGCAGCACCTGCCGGGCGGGCTCCGAGAACTGCGGGGCCCCGGTACCAACGGCGGCGCGCGGCGGTGCCGCCCTGCGCCAGGCGGCCTCGAACAAGGACTGCATGGCGCACGTGAGTTCGGGCGAGCGGACGACCAAAGCCCGGCGTTCGTCAGCGCTGCCGGAGCGCACCAGGGCCACCTTCCCATCCACAATGACAGCTCCCTGCAAAGGTGCGTCGGTGACCCGCACCTGTAGATGCCGTCCCTTGGGGCGCGGGGCCGGGTCGCGTTCCGGGTGTGACACGGTCGGCGGGCACAACACCCTGATCGGTACGTGGGCTGCTGTGCGCGCCGCACTGCGCACATGTCAGTCCACGGGAGCGAGGTCCTCTGACATCACGAAGTCGACCGACGTCCGCGCTTCGGCCACCAGTTGTTGCGTCATGGCGAGTACCGCAGCACTGTCCGGCTCGACACCGGTCAGGAGGGAGTCCCGGGAGATGCGATTATCTCCCGCATCACCGCGGCCCTGATCAGGCCGTAGATTTCTTCCAGGACATCGTCCAGTCCCCCAGCGGGGACTGGATTGTGGTTCTCACCATCAGCCGGCCCAGACTTTGCCGTCAATGCAGTAAGCATCGTTTTCCCCCATTGCAAGCACACATCCCCCGCAGACCAGACCGGACACCTGCGAACCACGGGGCCGGATACACGTGGCGAGGCTGTCCCCCAGTCCCCCAGTCCCCCGTCACCTCGAGCCAAACTTACTGACGAACGCGTATGAGCCGACCGCGCTGCGCTCACCGGCGGCCAGTCGCCCGACGGAGCAGCCGACGAACCATCGTCGGCAAACGCCTCACCAGCCGTGACCACGCCACCCGCAGCGACCACAAGCGTCAACGTCGCGGCGACTATTGCGTTATGCCCACCGAGAATCTCCTCGCTGGGTGTCTTCGGCGAGACCTGGCGCCGACCCCGGCGTGAGTCAATGATCTTCGAATCCCGCCGGAGAGTCGTTAGCAGTCAGTACACAGATCGCTTAGCAATGAGTCGACTTCCGGCGGCTGATGGCCTGGTTCCGGTAATCCCTCGGGGTAACTCCATATGCAGTGCGGAAGGCACGACTGAAGTCGGCTGCACGAGGGAATCCCCAGCGGGCGGCGATGGTGCCGATGGGGGGCGTGTGCAGTGCCGGATCGGTGAGGTCGCGGCAGGCGGCCTCCAAGCGCCGGAGACGGATCCAGGCGGCGACCGTGGCTTCCTCGCTCTCGAAGAGGCAGTGCAGATAGCTGGTGGAGATGTGGTGCGAGGCAGCGATGGCGACCGGGTTGAGCTGTGCGTCGCGCAGGTGCTCCAGGATGAAGTTCTTGATGTGCAGTATGAGAGTCCGTCGGTGGGTTTCTGGCTGGAGGGCTTTTTCGGTCTCGAAAGCGTGGGCGAACAGCGCGGTAACCAGATCCGTCAGGACCGTTCCCAGCCGGGGCCCGTCGGAGGGCTGATAGCAGGTGGTGTCCGCGACCAGTTGGGTGAGAAACCGTGCCAGTAGTGCACTGATCCCTTCGTGGGACGGCGCCCGCCGTGGGACCACGCTCCAGGACATGCCGCGTGGCAGCAACAGCATCGCCTTGGGGACCTCAAGCCCCACCACCGTCACCGGTTCCTTGCCGGTGCGGATCTCCCACGGCACCGAAGAATCGTTGATATGCAGGTCGGACAGCCGGTAAACGGCCTCGTGATCGTCCCAGCTACACGCCCCTGTCCCGCTCACGACGAGTGAGAGGTGGTACAGCTCCGGGTCGGATTGCCGGATCAGTTTCGGCGTGCGCTGGATGACCAGCTGCTGGAAGGTCGCCGGCCACACGGACACGGCACCGAGGCCCAATATGCGCTGGGTGGCCCGGAAGTCGCGGGCGTGGTCGCTGCTCATGCGCACAGGAGCATGGGTATCTCTGATTCGCTCCGCCCAATAGGCCAAGCGGTCTGCCGCCGGCACATCATCGGTGCGGAACACCTTCTCGTCCAACAACCGTCTCTCCCCGTCTCTGAAAGCCCCTGGAGAGAAGCTCCCATCGAGTGATACGACGTATGGCATGCCCGATACACGGCCGCTCAGGTGCGCCAGGAACTGACAGAGCCGGAGCACTGTGTGTGGTGCACCAGCAGTTGATCGATCCGACGTTGAAATGTCTGCGCACTTCGCCCTCCGACTTCGCGTACCACAAGGCGTCCGGACGGAAGTTCTGCTCGCTTCCGGGCCGGAATGACATGGCTCCGGCCTGTCACCTGCCCGTCGAACACTGCCTGGCTGCAATCTGGACAAGGCACGTCGCCCTATCACGGATTCCCGTTCAACTTGGCGTCCTGCCAACGGCTTTCGCACGTATCAGTCGGCGGAAATGATGTGCAGAATGAACGGCTTCCGGTCGGTCGAAGGCCTGACCTAATCTGGCGGCTCGGTCGACTGGTCGAGGGGAACAACATGGGCGTGGCAAGGGCGAGTGGCGTGACATACCTGCACCCGTCACCCTGGAGCCGCTCATTGAACGGCTCCCCATACGGAATCAAGTCGGGGGAATGATCTACCCGGACCTGTTGCGTAAGTCCTGGAATCGCGCCCTCAAACGCCTCGGGCTTCCCGATTACAACCCGCACGACCTGCGGCACAAATGGGCCACCGTGACCCTGAGCAACGGTGTACCCATCCACGAGCTGTCGCGGTGGATGGGCCACAGCTCCATCAAGATCACGGTGGACCGGTACGGCCACCTCACCCTGGACGGCAGTGAGCGCTGCCGTCAGGTCGTCGAGGCCACCTTCGGAGTGCACATGCTCAGCGGATTCCCAGCTCCCGCAGAACGCGGTGCTGAGTTGGTGCTGGCTTAGCCGGGAAGTAGAGGTAGCAGACGCCTCCGGAACCGCTCTTGACCTGGCCGTTTGCATCGTGACGCTTAGTCCGCAGCCAGATGTTCTCGAACTGGGATGCTGGGCCCCAGCAGACGCACGATGGGGTGGCAAACATGCAGGTCAACGGCTTGGGCTCGTTCACACCGGACGCGCCCGAGCCGGGCCATGCTGACTTCGTGCCGACTTCCACTGCCGTCCCTTCCGGTCCGGTCGGGGGCGTCGTGCTGGATCGGTGCTGACTTCGGACGCCGGTAGGTGGTTGCGCCCGGTAGGCCACGGCCGGGCACTCTCGCATCTAACTATGCGTTACCCCAGCTCCATCACCGTCGCTCTCACCGGGAGCAAGCCATGACTGCCGGTATCTCCGTAGGCGGTGCACGCATCCATTTGGTGAGGCCACGATTCGCGCCTGGCGTGTCGCACTCCCGACCTACGGAAGTGGAAAGCGATGGACCAATCGATGTGGACCGTGTCGACCCTGGCGGACTTTCTTGGAAAGCCCGTCTCATGGGTTTATGACAATCACGAGAGGCAGGTCATACCAAGCTTCCGGGTAGGAAAACAACTGCGGTTCTGGCCCAGTGAGACAAAGCATTGGCTGCAGAACAACTGCCGCGAGCGAGAGGCTACATGAACGAGGAGTACAAGGAACCGCTGTACGCCGCTCCCCCGCTGCTCCAGCGGATGGTCGACGCAGGGCGGCTGGGGCGGACGTCCGGGTCGGGGTCGCATAGGTACAACTCGACGTCCACCGGGAGAAAGTCCGGGCACTCGGTATCGTCGCCGCGATCAGGCGGCACGGAATCCGGCAAGGCACCTACCGGTGGGTGATCAAGCGAAGCTCGCCTGGCTGCAAGGACTTTCTCTCAAATTGCCGCTTGGGGGCCGTATCTGTTGGCAGCCTGCAACCAAGACATGACCCTAAGGGATTGCTCAAGCTCCCCTCCATGAAGCTCAGGCTGTGTCTCAGCCAACACTCTCAAAATCTCCATGGACTCGGATAGTGCGGCGAGGGCCTCGTCTCGCCGGCCCAACTCCCACACCCGAACAGCGAGGTTATTCAAGCTTGCGGCAAGGTCCGGGCGGACAGCATCGGGGTGCTGTCGAGCCAACTCCCGGTACACCTGCACGGCCTCAGCGATCGCAGCGAGACCTTCCTCCCGCCGACCCACATCACCCAACCGCCCAGTCACAGGCTCTCTGGCTTCATGACGCTGTACGTGCGCTGATAGTCGAGCCGGGAGACAGAGACCACCTCACCACCCCGTAGGACGACCTCGCACGGCGCTTCCCTGCCGAGAAAGGCCAGCAGGCTGGCAGTGACGCCGTACGCGCCTGTGTTCGGAATGGCGATGATGTCACCGACCTGGAGTTCAGGCAGGTTAACGTCGTGTCCCAGAGTGTCGCCGGGAGTGCACAGCGGACCGGCGAGTGTGGCCACCATCGACTGCTCGCAGCCGTCGAGCCGCACCGCTGCGGGCAGCAGTCGTCCGATCCCGGACAGTCCCCCCAGCGCGTTGATGCCCGCATCGAGGATGACGAAGGTGCGGCCACGGCCGGCTTTGATGTTCACCACGCGAACCAACAGGCACCCGCTCTCCGCGACTAGGTGGCGCCCGGATTCGACAGCAAGCCGGAGCGAGCCCGTGCGCCATCGCGGGAGGCGCCGGTCCAGGATGCGTTCGAGTTCGGAACGCATCCGTGGATAGTCGGCGCGGGCGCCGGGCGCGGCATACGGGGCGGCGAAACCGCCGCCGATGTCGAGGAACTCCAGCGGCAGGCCGAGCTCGCTCTCCAGCCGTGAGGCAAGCTCGATCGCCGACTCGAACTCACTGATCAGAGCTGCTTCGTCGGCCGCGTTGCTCATGGTGTAGAAATGCGCCCCGACGATCCTCGTCCCGGGCACGGTGGTGAGCCGATGCATCGATTCCGGCAGGGTCTCGCTGTCGATACCGAACTGGGACGGCTTGCCCATCATCCGGATGCCCGTCGACGCTCCTCCCGCCGGGGCGTTGATCCGCAGCAGGCAGTCGGCAACCGTACCGTGGCGGGACGCGGCGAGGCCCACATGCCTGGCGTCGGACAAGGACTCGACCGAGAATATCCGCACCCCACGCTCCATCGCCTCGTTCAACTCGGCATCGATCTTGCCGGGACCGGTGTAGAGGCACTCCGCCCCGGTGAACCCCGCGGCGAGCGCTGCCGACAGTTCACCGCTCGAACTGATCTCGGCCCGACACCCGTGACCCGGCCCCTCATGAAGAGCCCGGGCGACATCCGGGTGCGGATTGGCCTTGAGCGCGTAGTAGACCTCGAAGCCCTCGGGAAGCGCCTCGACCAGACTGTCACGCGCGGCCACGGCCCGGTCGAGATCGTAGACGTACATCGGGGTACCGAACCGCGCGGCCAGCTCCGCGTACCACTCGTTGATCACGCTCACGGCCGGATCCCACCCATCAGACGTTCGACTTCCCGGGTGTCGTGCTTGCCGTTCGCGGTGAGGGGAAACGCGGCCACGACATGGCAGAGCGCCGGAACCTTCGCCAGTTCGAGGCGCTTGGCCAGTTCGCGCAGGACCGTCCGGGCAGGCAGATCAGCCTCCACGCACAGTGCGAGATCCCGCTCCACGGTCGGCGGCAGTGCGCTGGCGGCCCGGACGCCGGGGATGTCCATCGCGGCGGCTTCGATCTCCAAGGTGCTCATTCTGATGTCCTTGCGCTTGAACATGTCGTCGCGCCGGCCCTCGAAGTACAGATATCCGTCATCGTCCAGCCATCCGAAGTCGCCTGTGTGCAGCCGTGTTTCACCAGTGCGCGGATCGCTGCGGAAGCTGCGGACGGTCAGCTCGGGCGCCTGCCAGTAACCGGGCATCACATGCGGGCCGACAGCCACGATCTCGCCGGTCTCCGCTGCGGGCAGCTTTGAGCCCTGGGAGTCGAGGATCAGCACACGTGTACCGGGCAGCGGTTTGCCGACCGAACCCGGGCGTTCATGCTGTTCGTCCGGCGGCATGACCGAGATTCGCTTGCATTCGGTCTGGCCGAACTGGCGAACCACCGTGGCGGTGGGAAAGAGCCGGCGCAACTCGGCCATCGTCCCCTGCTGCAGGACCGCGCCCGTGTTGGTGAACATGCGCACCGGCGGCAGCGTCCCCTTCTCGCGCTCGGCGAGAGAGACGATCAACGTGGCCAGGGACGGAACGATCGGTACCACGGTCGCGCCGACTTCATGCATCCGTCTGAGCAGCACGAGGTCCGACTCCCCATCGGCCAGCACCAGCTCCGAGCGGCCCAGGCAGGCCAGGGGCAATTTGTACAGGCCGACGTCCCACGACATGGGAAAGCGGGAGAACACCACATCGTCGCGCCTATACCCGAGAACGGCGATGATGGCCGCCGAAGCGAACGTCATCTGGGCATGCGGGACGATGACTCCCGTCGGTGCCGACGTACTGCCCGAGGTGTGGATCAGAGCCGCGACGTCCTCCGGGCGCACGCGTACTGGATCAGCTCTACTGCCCTGCGTGCGCAGCGTCTCCACATGACTCCACACCGACTGGAGGTCGTGGACCGGAGCCGATGTGAGGTCCCGGATCCGAGCGACGGCGGCGGCAGTGCCCACGACGAGTCGTGGGTTCGATCCGGCGAGGACGGAGCGCAGTTGGAAGGCCTTCATCTCCGGGTTGAGCGGGGCAAAGATCACGCCACGCCTGCAAGCCCCGTAGAACATCGCGGCCAGCTCGCGGCTCGCCGGAAGTTGGACCGTGAGAACGTCACCCGGGACGAGGCCCTGACCTTCGAGCCAGACCTCGAACGCATGGCTGTACTCAGCCACCGCGCGATAGGACCACCTGCCCTTCGCATCGCGTATCGCGTGCTTGTCGGGAACCTCAGCAACAGCCTCGTCGAGAGAAGAGTGGACCAGCGTGCCCTGCCGTACCGCATCTGGCATGTTCAACGTTGCGCTCCGGATGTCTTCTGTCGTATCGGCCGTGTTTCGCTTCTGTCGGAGAAGAAGAGTTCTCGGGCACGCACGGTCAGCAGCGAACGATCGACCTTCTTGTTGGAGTTGAGGGGGAACGCATCGAGGCGATGGTAGAACCGGGGGATGATTCCGCTGGGCAAAGTGCGACGCAGCCGGCGGGCGAATTCGATGGCAGGCAGGACGCTGCCCGTGTAGAACACTACGAGTTCCGCGCTCCCACCCACCTCGACGGGGACCGTCACGGCGTCGTCCACGGTCGCATCCGTCCGCAACACGTGCTCCACCTCGCCGAGTTCGACCCGCCAGCCATGGACCTGAACCTGAGAGTCCGTTCGGCCGAGGTAGGCAAGCTCGCCGTCGTCGATCTCCCTGACCCGATCGCCGGTGCGGTACCAGCGCCTGCCGTCGCTCTCCACGAATCTGTCGGCTTCGTCGGCGGGATCGAGATACCCCGCGCTCATCTGTGGCCCTGTGACACAGAGTTCGCCCTCCAGCCCGGTCACCTCTCCCGCCTCGTCGAGAAGCAGGTACTCGTGCCCCTGGTTCAGAGCCCCGATCGGGACGATGCCATTGACGGCCATGAGCGATGAACGTTCCTCGGACCACCGATGTGCCGCGATCGTGACGGTCAGCTCGGTCGGACCGTAGAGGTTCTCCAGTACCGACCCGGGTGCGGCCCGCTGCCAGTCGGCAGCATCACGGCACTGCAGGGCCTCGCCGGCGAGGAAACTCCAACGCAACCCTGGCATGCTGTCGACACCCAACCCACCGGCTCCGCGGACCAGCCCGACGGTGCCCGGTGTGGAGAACCACACGGTGATCCCGTACTCGGCCAGGAACGCGGGCAGGTGGACGTACGCCTGCGGTGGGATCGCCACGAGTCGGGCGCCCGCACCCCAGGCGCAGAACATATCGAACATGCTGCAGTCGAAGTTGAGATCGAAGGCCTGAGAGAACGCGTCGCCCGGAGTGAAGTCGTACCGTGCGTCCAGCAGCCCGAAGTAGTGGCTGGTGGCGCCGTGCGACACGACCACACCCTTGGGCCGTCCCGTGGAGCCCGAGGTGAACAGGACATAGGCGGGATCATCAGACGCAACCCGCAGCGGCTGCTCCAGGGCCTGCTCAGCGTGCGCCGAGAGGGTGCCTGTGGCCTCGTCATCGGGAGAGAACACCGCTGGGGCCAAACGGCCTTCGAGCAGGCCGGGCAGTACCTCAGCACCCCGGTCGTCGACGATCAGGACCGAGGCCCCCGACAGGGCGAGCATCTCCCGCGTACGGGTCAAGGGGAAGTCCGGCCGCAGCGGCACTACGGCGGCACCCGCGTACAGTGCCGCCAGGACGCCTGTGTAGGCGGTCAGGCCCTTGGCACAGAGCACGCCCACCGCTCGTGGGCGCGTTCCGGCGAGCGCGCCCGCCCACAGCAGGGCCCGCTCGTGGAGCCGTGTGTAGGTCAGGGAATCGGATCCGACCTGCACAGCCACACCGAGCGGGGAAGCCGCGAGTCCCCGTAGGAAGCGCGAGTGTAGGGCGTGATCGCCGGCTGTTGCCACGGTGAACTCCGTCGGACGAGGGAAAATCGGCATGCACGCCGTTTTGGCGGCTCACTGCCTCATGGGCCGACCGGCCGCCGACGGTGCTGAAGGACGCGCACGGGGGCTGCGGCGATCACCTCGAAACCGCTCGTCGTACATCTCACCCGGCCGAACAGGTTGTCGGGACCGGAGACGCAGAGGGTCTTGGTTCCCCACTGCCGCAGCGTGGCCAGAACGGCGGGCCAGTCCACGGGGTGTACGAAGCTCCCCGCCAGCATGGCGCGTACCTCCTCGGCGGATTGCACCAGCTTCCCGGCCTGTCCGGTCACCAGGGGCAGCGCAGGTGGTTCGAAGGCGAGTCGGTCGAGGACCTCCTCCTCGGCCCGGGACCGAAGGCCTTCGAAAAGCACCGAGTGCATCGGCGGCCGCATGGCATAAAGCGGCAGGCCGCCGAGGCCACGGATGCTTTCCACCAGCCAACCGAGGTTTCTCTCCCTGACCGACACCATGTGGACGTCGTCGTCGAGGCGACAGGAGATGTCGTACCACTCCCCGCGATCGGCAAGTTCGTGGAGTACCTCCTCGAGTCGCGCCTGCGGTGTTCGAGCGAGCGACTGAGTCACCACGTCACCATGCTCGTCGGCAAAATACGCATCGATGCAACGGGCCAGAGCGGCCGTCATCCAAACCCCGTCCTCGAACGACAGGGACCCGGCATACACAGCGGCAGGCTTTTCACCGAAGCTGACCCCGGCACAGACGTCCGGTTGAACGTCGAGCTCACGCTCGGCCCACTCAGCCATGGCAACACAACTCACGAAGAAAGCGACCTGCGCGTATTCGGAGTAGTCGTCCTCCACTCCGTACCACCGGTCCATCAATGAGTAGCCAAGCCGCTTGTCGGCTCTCTCGAGCAGTTTTCTGGCCGCTGGGTCGAGAAGGAGAAATTTTCCCACGTCGGTGAACCGCGTGGGACCCATGCCCGGAAACACGGTCGCGGTGCTCGCCTGGATGTCGCCGTCCTTCAAGACCGAACTCTTCTCTCCCAGTCCATCTCGATGCGGGCCGCACGCGTGGAGTGCTGGACTCTGCGCAGCAACGAAAATATGCCGGGCCGGGATAGAAGTCTGGTACTCGTGTGATCGCCGAAGAGTCTCTGCCTGGTTTCGCGCCTCACCGGGACACGACTGACGCCCGAACTCACTGGTCGGGCTTCCTCATTTGCTGTCATCATGCTGACGCGCGCCGTCAAGAGGGGGTCGCGTCATTCGGAGGAATCGCTCCGGCGCGCTCCGGGGTAGAAACACTGGGGGTAATCATGTGGGATGGCCGGTTCGAAACCCTGCTGCGAGCTGAGCTCCCGTTCCTGTCGATGGAAGAAGAACTCGCCGAGGACCTGCCCTTGCGCGACTTTGGACTCGACTCCCTGGGAATGGTGCAGTTGTTGAATGTCTTGGAAGGCGAATATCGGTTGCGGTTCGGTGCGGAATTTTTGAGGGTCGAGACTTTCCAGACGCCTGGGTCCTTGTGGAAGGCGATATCCGGCATGCGGACCGGGTCGAGCTGACGGTGGCCGGTGGACCTGGCCGGCCCGCGGCCTCCAGACGGACAGCGGAATGCATCAGTCAGTGGTGTGTACGGTGCCGATGCCGGCTAGCGCGGCGGGGGGTGTGACTCCGAAGGCACGGAGGAAGATCTATCCCACACACAACTCGTCCACGTAAGTCACTTGACATTCGCACTGGTTTGCCCATTACATGAGCCCATTATTAAGTGATCCATAAGGCAAAAAATACGTCTGGGGGAGGCGTGGCGGAGCTTCGACTGCTCGGGGCTGTGGAACTGATGGCCCGCGGACAGGCCATTGATCTTGGACCACCCAAGCAGCGGGCCGTATTCGCAGCCCTGGCCGTGGACTCCGGCCAGCCGGTGGCGGTGTCCACGCTGGTGGACCGGGTGTGGAACGAGTCCCCACCGGCGGCGGCCCGAAACGCCCTCTACGCGCACATCACGCGTATCCGTCGGCTGCTGGCCGACACGACGAAGGCTGACGGCTCTCCAGTGCAGCTGGAGCGCCACGCCGGTGGGTACCTCCTCGACTTCGATCCTGACGGGGTCGACCTGCTTCGCTTCCGCCGGCTCGCTGAACTGGCGCTCAGCAAGGACCTGGACGACGGCGCACGGGTGGTGCTGCTGCGCGAGGCGCTCGAACTGTGGCGGGGACGCCCACTGGAAGGCGTGGACGGATCGTGGGCGACGTGGACCCGGGCGCACTTCGACCTCTACCGGGTGGAGGCGGTGGTGGCCTGGGCTCGGATCGAGTTGGAGTTGGGCAACCATGAGGCGGTCATACCCCGGGTCCACGCGCTGATCGGCGAGCACCCGTTGGCGGAGCCGCTCGCCGCAGGGTTGATGCGTGGCCTGCATGCAGCCGGACGTGACGCCGAAGCGCTGGAGGTGTTCGCGGCGATGAGGCGACGGCTCGTCGAGGAGTTGGGCGCCGAGCCGGGAGCTGAACTGCGCTCCATCTATCAGTCCGTGCTGCGTGGTGAGGTGGTCCGGACGGTGCCCGCCCCGCCGGACCCGGCGCCGGCCAGGCCCGAGCGGGCAGGAGCGACTCATGCGGTCCTGGCCCAGTTGCAGGGGACCCAATTCTCGGTGCCGCAGCAGCGGGCGGCACCGGTGGACCCCGAGCCGGCACGGCGGGCGCCGTGCACCCTGCCCGCCGGTATCCCTGACTTCGCCGGTCGCGCTGACGTCGTCAGTGAACTGATAGCGGCGTGCCAGGAGGTCGGGAGGAGCGGTGAGCGCACCATGGTCGTGCTGTCCGGGGCAGCCGGCGCCGGCAAGACCACGGTCGCCGTCCATGTCGCACACCGGCTTCGGGCCGCTTTCCCCGCCGGGCAGCTCTACCTTCGCCTGCATGGTCTCTCCGCACCGCCTGCCCCGGCCGAGGCGGTGGGACAGTTGTTGCGGGCGCTGGGTGTGCCACACTCCGCCGTTCCGCAGGACCCCGATGAGTGTTCGGCACTGTTACGTTCGCTTACGGTTGACCGCCGCTATCTGTTCGTGCTTGACGACGCGGCGGACGAGGCGCAGGTGCGGCCCCTGCTCCCCGGCGCCGGCAGCGTCGTGCTGGTGACCAGCCGCCGCCCACTGTCCGGTCTGGAGGGAGCACAACGGCTGGAGCTGGGTTCGTTCTCCGACGCCGAGGCGCTACGTCTGCTCGGGTTAGTTGTCGGCGAAGAGCGGGTGATGCGCGATCCAGCAGCGGCCGCCGACATCGTCCGGTGCAGCGCGGGGCTGCCGCTGGCCGTACGGATCGTGGCGAGCCGTCTCAAGGCCCGCCCCGACCGTGGGCTGGCGACGGCGGCGGCCGAGCTGGCAGACGAGGGCCGACGACTGGACCTGTTCGCCACCGGGGATCTCGACGTACGGGCCAGCATCGGCCTGTCGTACCGCGCACTGACGGCGGAGCACCGGCGCGTGCTGCGCAGGGTCTGTCTGCTCGACGCACCGGACGTTCCGGCCTGGGTCTTCGCCACCGCGGCGGGCCTCCCCAGGACCGGCACGGATGCCGTCGATGCCGATGGTGGCAGGCGCCGGTCCGGCCCTGTGGTGGTGGCGGCCGATCTCGGAGCAGCCATCGTGGACGATCTGCTGGCCATGCATCTGATCGAATCGGCAGGCGTGGACGAGGCCGGCCAACCGCGCTATCGCCTCCACGACCTGGTCCGCGCATACGCGCGGGAACGGGTGATCGAAGAGGACGGCGAGGCGGACCGGCAGGCCATGCTGACGTGGCTGCTGGTCGTGAGCCATTTCAGCCCGCGGATCACATCCGGTCCGGGGCCTCGATCCCAAGGAGACCCAGGCCCAGTTCCAGTGTCCGAGCGGTGATGTCGCACAGGACCAGTCGACTCTGCTTGACGTCACCCTCGGCACGCAGGACAGGGCACTTCTCATAGAAGCTGGTGAACACGGCCGCCAAGCCGTACAAGTAGTTGGCGAGCTTGTGGAACTCCAGCGATTCGGAGACCTCGGCGACGGCGCTGCCGAATGCGAGCAGCTCGAGGGCGAGGGCACGCTCGGCGGGCTCGGCGACGACCAGCTTGTCGACGCCCGGCAGCGGCGTCTCCACGCTGGCGCGGCGGAAGATGGAGCAGATCCGGGCCCGCGCATACTGCAGGTAGGGAGCGGTGTTGCCTTCGAACGACAGCATCCGGTCGTAGTCGAAGACGTAGTCCTTCGTGCGATCGGTGGACAGATCCGCGTACTTGACGGCACCGATTCCGACCGCACGCGCGACAGCGGCACGGGCGTCCTCGTCGAGCTCGGGGTTCTTCGCCGCGATCACTCCGGCCGCCCTCACCACGGCCTCCTCGAGGAGGTCCACCAGCTTCACCGAGTGGCCGGCGCGGGTGCGCAGCATCTTGCCGTCGTCACCGAGGATCGACCCGTGACCGACGTGCTCGGCGCGGGCGGGTGGGACGACCCATCCGGCGTCCCGAGCGACGTCGTAGATCATCTCCAGGTGCTGGCGCTGGGGCAGACCGACGACGTACAGCAGGCGGGTGGCATGGAGGTTCCGTCGGCGGTGTCGGATCGTGGCGAGGTCAGTCGCGCCGTAACCAAAGCCGCCGTCGCCCTTCTTGACAATGATCGGCAGCGGGTCGCCGTTACGGTTCGTGTAGCCCTCCGGGAACACGCACTGAGCGCCTTCGCTCTCTCGCAGCAGCTCGAGCTCGTCAAGCTCGTCGACCACGGACCGCAACTGGTCGTTGTAGTAGCTCTCGCCGAAGAAGTCCTCTTCGGCGAGGCGGACGCCCAGCATGCTGTAGACGGTCATGAAGTACTTCTTCGACTCGTCCACCAACGTCTTCCACAGACGCAGTGTCGTCTCGTCACCGCTCTGCAGCAGGACAACCCGCTTGCGGGCCCGGTCCTTGAACGTCTCGTCGGCGTCGAACTTGACGCGAGCGGCCTTGTAGAAGCCGTTGAGATCACCGACCGAGAGCTCGTGCGCAGCCTCTGATTCTCCGATGTCCAGCAGGTGCTCGACGAGCATGCCGAAGGGCGTGCCCCACTCACCGATGTGGTTCTGTCGGATGACAGTGTGCCCCTGCCACTCCAGGAGGCGCACGGCCGCGTCGCCGATAATGGTCGAACGCAGGTGCCCGACATGCATCTCTTTGGCGGCGTTCGGGGCGGAGTAGTCGATCGTGATGGTCTCGGGGGCTTTGGCCTGCGACAGGCCGAGCCTCTCATCACCGACCATGTCGACGAGCAGGCGCGCAAGAAAGTCGTCGGCGAACGTCAGATTGATGAAGCCGGGCCCCGAGATCTCCACTGAGGAGCAAAGATCACCGAGTTGGGCCGCCTCGACGACCCTGCCGGCAATCTCGCGCGGATTGTCACCGACCCTACGCACCAGTGACAGGGCGGCATCCGATTGAAAGTGCGCGTGCTGGGACCGTCGAATGACCGGGTCGACGGGTGCGCCCACCACCGCCTCGAATGCCGAAGCCAACCTCTGATGAAGTAATTCTTCCAAGTTCGCCATTCGGGGAACCTATCCTAGGCAAACGGACGGCATCAACGCCGAATCCGGGTCCCGGCAGAGCCTCAGCGCCGGGCTCCCTTGCGCCAGACAACGCTGCACGGCAGAGACGTAAAACCACGTTGGTGCGCGGAATGCACGCGCTGGGCGGCCGCCATGTCGAGTTCGTACTCGGCGACGTGTTTGGCGACCTCCTCCAGCACGATGGGGATTTCGAGCGTTGCCAGGGCTCCGCCGAGGCAGTGGTGGGAGCCGGCGCCGAAGCTGATCATTTTGCGAGTGTCGCGGTCGAGGTCGAAGCGGTCGGGGTCGTCGAAGACCCGGTGATCGCGATTGCCGGAAGCGTGCAGCAGCACCATGCGGGACCCGGCCGGGACGTGCGTGTCGTGGAGCACGATGTCGCAGGTCACGGTGCGCGACGTCATCTGGCTGGAGGAGTCGAAGCGGAGCGTCTCATTGGCCCAGTCGGTGAACCGGCCGGCAAGTCCGGCTCGCTGCACGTCCGGCAGCCGCCAGCCGTGGTACCACGCGTTGCCGACCTGCTTGCTGGTCGACTCGTTCCCGCCGCTGACGATGAGGAAGATGAAGGCGACGATCTCCGAGTCGCTGACCGGCCTGCCCTCGATCTCGGACTGCGTGAGCATCGAAATGAGGTTGTCGCCGGGTTGGCGGCGAATGTCGGCGACCAACTGCCCGTAGTAGGTACCGAGCCGGAAGGCGGCGGCAAGGTTCTCCGGCGTCCGTTCGTCGGAGTCGTGCTTCCGGGTGTTGAGCAGATCGGAGTCGAGCCGGACGGTGTCCCAGTCGGATTCCGGAATGCCGAGCATGTCGCAGACCCCGTCGCTGGACACGGGGTTGGCGAGGTCGCCGGCGAAGTCGAAGGTGTCCTGGTCCCGCAAGGTCTCCAGCCGTCGCCGGGTGAGCTCGCGGATGTGCGCCTCGCGCTCGGCGACGGTGCGCGGTGAGAATTTCCGCTGGAACAGGCGGCGCACAGTGGTGTGGTCGGGCGGATCGAGGGCCAGGAAGAAGACGTTCTTGTACGCCTGGGCCCCGGACATGGTGGATTCCAGGGATATCCCATTGCGGTTGCTGAAGGTGCCCGCGTCTCGCATCGCCGCCAGGACGTCGGCATGCCGGGACAACACGTAGAAGTCGCGTTCCTCATTCCGATAGACCGGGGCGTTCTCGCGCATCCACGCGTAGACGGGATACGGATCCTCCTGCACTTGGTACGAAAAGGGGTCGTAGGTGATGGGACGAACCTCGCCCAGCGATTGTCCGCCCGCGTTGGCAACACTCGCACTACGCATCGGCATTCGCCAAGCGTCTTCGCAACGTCTGGTTGGCGATCATGTCAGAACCTTGTCGACACACTCCCCTCCGACAAGACCGCGACTAGGTCATGCGGACATGCTCGGCGGATGCCGATAGACGGAGGCGGTTGTGCGTGCAGTTGTTACAGTCCTGACGCCGAGCCGGAAAGCAGGAAAACCGGGCCAAATAGACTTACGCGATGGCGAATCGGCAACATTCGGCTCCTGCACATGCGGGCAATGCGGCCTTGATCTCGTGCTTGACCAGCAGGCAACCTGGTTCACTGGTGAAATCACAGCCACTGCTGGTCACTGGTTGTTGACAAACTTCTGCCCGATTCAGACGCTCCTGGTGGAGAACCTGGAGAACTGTTACGAGTACCTGACCGTCGACCCCGGCCGGTATCTCGCGCCGGTACCGTTCGAGCTGTGCCAAGTCAGTGTCGCCGGGCGCACCGATGGCCCGTATCTCACCGTCTTCGGCCCGGAGCCGAAGCATGCGCAGGTGCTGCCGGCGCCGTGCGCCGCCGTCCGCGAGGCGGAACCTGCGCTCAATCCACAGGCCGCGTACTTCGCTGTACTGCGGACACTCTGCGAACCCCGCCTGCGCGGATCGACGTCCAGCCCGCTCCCCACGTCGGAGCAGATAGCACGCCGACTGGGATCGAACATGACTGTCCGTGCCGTCAACGCCCACATTGAATATCTCACCGACAAGCTGAGGCTGGCCCGGGGCTGCGGGCGCGAGGTGCTTGTCGAGACCGCCATCCGGCATCGAATGGTTCCACTCGAATGCTGACCGGCGCGATGGTCGACGTTCAGGAGGGAAGACCTTTGCGGTACGCCAACCAGTGTATTCACGACCTCGTTTCCAGCGCGGTGCAGCACGAACCACACGCTCCGGCTGTGGTGTCGCCGACAGCGACACTGACCTACGCCGAACTCGACCAACGGGCCAACGCCCTCGCCGACGAACTGCAAAAGCGCGACATCGGACCGGAGACCCTCGTCGGCGTGCATCTGCCCAAGTCTCCGGAGATGGTCATCAGCATCCTGGCCATCCTGAAGGCCGGTGGCACATACGTGCCCCTGGACCCGGCGAGCCCGGTCGACCGACTGTCCGGCGTTCCCGTCCGGCTCATACTGAGCCGGCGCGCGCTGGCACATCGGCCGACTACCGGCGCCCCGGTGCTCTTCCTCGACGAGGGCTGGGACCTGACCACCAGTCAGCCCGAGTTCATCCCCGCGCAGCCGGCCCACCCGGACAACCTCGCCTACGTCATCTACACGTCCGGCTCGACGGGGCGCCCCAAGGGGGTGGCCGTCACGCACCGGTCCTTGGTCGGCTCCACCCTCGCCCGGCATGACTGGTACCTGCCGCCCCGGGCGTTCCTGCTGCTGTCCGCGATGGCCTTCGACAGCGCCGTCGCCGGGATCTTCGGCACGTTGACGCGCGGCGGTGCGCTGCACCTGCCCGCGCCCGGCACGGAGTCCGATCTGGACACGGTCGGCCAACTCATCGAGCGGGGCGACATCGACACGGTTCTCACCCTGCCGTCGCTGTACGAGCTCCTGCTGGAGACCGCGGAGCCGTCCGGGCTCGCCTCGCTGCGTACGGTCACGGTCGCCGGCGAACGGTGCCCGCCCGGCCTCCCTGCGAAGAGCCGGGCCCGCCTGCCCGCGGTCGACCTGCTCAATGAGTACGGCCCCACCGAGGGCACCGTGTGGAGCACGGTCTGGCGGGCGCCCGAGGAGGACCTCGCCGACCTTGACACCGTGCCCATCGGACGCTCGGTGGGTGGCATCCGGGTCACTGTGCTCGACCCGGCCGGCGCCCCCGTGCCCGACGGCGTGCCTGGCGAGCTGTGCATCGGCGGCACCGGGCTGGCCCGCGGCTACTACGAGCGGCCGGACCTGACCGCAGCCGCCTTCGAGCCCGACCCGGCCGGACCGGCGGGTGCGCGTCGGTACCGCACCGGCGACCAAGTCCGCCGCCGTGCGGACGGAGAGCTCGAATTCCTCGGGCGAATCGACCGTCAGGTGAAGGTCCATGGCTACCGGGTCGAACCGGACGAGATCGAGAACGCGATGCAGCGTCACCCCGACGTCCGGCAGGCCAGTGTGGTGGCCCCGGCCGGAACCGGGGACACCACACTCGTCGCGTTCGTCACCGGTCCCTCCGTCGACCTGGCCGGCCTGCGGACCTTCCTCGGCGAAGTGCTGCCCACGTACATGGTGCCGAGCGAGATCCGCCGGTTGGACCGGCTGCCGCTCACGCCCAACGGCAAGGTCGACCTGCGGGCGCTGGAAGCGCTCGTGCCCTCCCCCACGGAATTCCCCGGCGACGACGCACCGCGCGGCGCCGTCGAGGAGACCGTCGCCGCGATCTGGTGCGAGATCCTCGGCGTCCCACACGTCAGGCGCAGCCTCAGCTTCCTCGACATCGGAGGGTCGCTCGCCGTCGTGCGTGTCGCCCTGCGGCTTACCCAGGTGTTCGGTGCTCAGGTACCGCTGCTGTGGGTCTACGAAGCTCCGACGGTCGGAGAACTGGCCGAGTGGCTGGAGATCAATATCGCGGACGCGGCGACGACGGCCGAGGCCCATCACCGAGAGGTTGACTGACATGAGCGGAACGAGAGATCGGCAGTTCGACGTCGTCGTAGTGGGTGGCGGACCCGGTGGATCCACCACCGCCACCCTCATCGCCCAGGCCGGGCACCGTGTGCTCCTGCTGGAGAAGGAACGCTTCCCGCGCTATCAGATCGGCGAGTCGCTCCTGCCGTCCACCGTGCACGGCATAGGCGCGATGCTCGGCGTCACCAAGGAACTGGAGGAGGCGAACTTCCCGGTCAAGCGCGGCGGAACGTTCCGCTGGGGCACCAACCCCGAGCCCTGGACCTTCACCTTCGCGCTCTCGCGCAAACTCGCCGGGCCGACCTCGACCGCCTACCAGGTCGACCGCGCGCGATTCGACGACATCCTGCTCAAGAACGCCCGTCGGCACGGCGTCGAGGTGCGGGAGGAGCACGAGGTACTGGCGCTGGAGGAGGAGGGCGGCCGGGTCTGCGGCGTACGGTTCCGGGATGCCGACGGCGCGGAGCACACCGTACGGTCCAGCTACGTCGTCGTCGCCGCGGGGAACACGGACAGCCTGTACAAGACGGTCGCCACAAGAGAGCTGTCCGACTTCTTCCGGAACGTCGCGCTGTTCGGCTACTACGAGGGCGGCAAGCGGCTGCCGGCGCCGAACGAGGGCAACATCCTGTGCGCCGCGTTCTCCGACGGGTGGATCTGGTACATCCCGCTCTCCGACACGCTCACCAGCGTCGGGGTCGTGATGTCACGCGACCGGATCGACGTGCTCCAGCGGGGTCGGGAAGAGGCCATGGAGCAGTTCATCGCCTCGTGTCCGTTGATCGCCGACTACCTGTCGGACGCGCATCGCGTGACCGAGGGAATGTACGGGAAGCTGCGGGTCCGCAAGGACTACTCGTACTGCAACACCTCGTTCTGGCGGCCCGGCGTGGCGCTGGTCGGCGACGCGGCCTGCTTCATCGATCCCGTGTTCTCCACCGGCGTGCACCTGGCCACCTACAGCGGCGTGCTGGCGGCCCGGTCGATCAACACCCGGCTCAAGGGCGAGTTGACCGAGGAGGCGTGCTTCACCGAGTTCGAGAGGCGCTACCGGCGCGAGTACGAGCTCTTCAACCAGTTCCTGCAGTCGATGTACGAGCTCAACCGCGATGAGTCGTCGTACTTCTGGGAGGCCCGCAAACTGCTCGGCACCGAACAAGGCGACGCCCAGGCGTTCGTGGACCTGGTGGCGGGCGTGTCCGGGCCGGACCGGGAGCTCTTCGATTCCGCGTCCCGGCACCCGTCGAACCAGTTCAGTGATGCCCTCCAGCAGGCGTCGCGCCCGGAGGTCATGGACGAGGGCGACCTCGTCTTCCAGGGCAGCGATACCCGGCTCCTCGGTGACGTCCTGCACGAGGCGACCGACCTGCAGGTGCGCGCGGCGCTGGCCGATACGCCGGAACTGCTGCCGGAGCCTGACCCGCAGTTCCCCGGCGGCCTTGTTCCGTCACGGGACGGGCTGCACTGGCGGAGTCAGGCCACGGCGGTCTCGACGGCCGATTCGGCGGCCGGCCAGTGAGCTGAGTCCCGAGGACCGGTTCGTGGCGTGGTCACACGCTGCGCACCGGTCCACGGGACACACCCGAACCTTCCGGCGTCACCGCAGCACCGACCTGATGATGTCGAGCACCGCCTGCCGTTCGGCGTCCAGGTAGAAGTGCTCTCCGGGCAGCAGGTGGGTGCGCACCCCTTTGCAGGTCAACTGTGACCAGGCGGCGAACCGGCGGTGGTCGACCGTGGGGTCGTCCCGCCCGGCCAGGGCCGTGATCGGCACCGGCAGCGGTGTCCGCTCGCGGTACCGGTAGGTCTCCCCCACCGCGAGGTCGGCGCGCAGCGTGGGTAGGAACAAGGACACCAGCTCGGGGTATTCGTGCCCCTCGGGCGGTATCCCGCCCAGCTTCAGCACGTACTCCAGCAGCTCGGGCTCGGGCAGCTCGTGCGCGTTGACCCGGACCGGCGTCCGATCGTGCGCCGCCTCCAGCCCGGAAACGATCAGCTGCACCGGAGGGCGTCCGCGCCGCACCGCCTCGTGCGCGATCTCGAACGACAGCAAGGCCCCCATGCTGTGGCCGAACAGCGCGAACGGCCGGTCGGCGCGTTCCAGCAGCGGTCCGGTCAACCGCTCGACGATCTCCTCGGCAGTCGCCAGCGGCTGCTCGTCGAAGCGCATCTCCCGGCCGGGCAGTTGTACGGCGATCGCCTCGACCCCCGTTCCGAGCGCACCCTGCCACCCTCGGTACGCCGACGCGCCCATGCCCGCGGCCGGCAGGCAGAACAACTGCACCCCGGCATCCGGGAGGCTCCGATGGGGCGGGAGCCAGCGCGACCCGACCAGCTTGTCAGCCATGGCCGTGCCCCCGCATTCCGTCGAGGTGCCGGACTCGCGCGCGATTCGACCGGCGTCGGATCAGCGTCAGGGCGGGAGAGGTCAGCATGGTGGACACCAAGGCCATGATCACGAGCATGGTGAACACTGTCGGGGTGATCACGCCGAGATCGAGTGCGATGTTGAGGACGATGAGCTCGGTCAGCCCGCGACAGCTCATCAGCGCACCCATGGACATGGACTGTGACCAGTCGTAGCCGGCCAGCCGACCGGCGGCCATGCTGCTGCCCCACTTCGCGCCGATCGCGATCAGCGAGACGGCGAGACACCACAGCCAGGTGTGCAGGCCGTCGAGAGCGCCGATGCTGGTACGCAGGCCGGTGACAACGAAGAACAGGGGCAGCAGGAGGGCCGTCGTCGTGCCCGACATGCTCTCCGCCGCCCGCTGTATCCGTGCCGAGTCGCTCGGCGTGATCACGCCGAGCAGGAAGGCGCCGAAGATCGCATGGATTCCGATCGCCTCGGTGATCAGCGCGCACATCATGATGGCGGACAGCAGTACCGGGAGCGTGGCGGCATCCGGGATCGACCGCCGGCCTTCGCCGAAGAGACGAGCCAGCACCGGACGGACGACGGCCAGCATGAAGGCCACGAACGCGACCGTGAGCAGCACCGTCAGCACCGCACCGGTCGGGGACGCGGACCGGGCCGTGGCGATCACGAACGCCAGCACACACCATGCGGTCACATCACCGACGACGCTGCTCGCCATCACCATCGACCCCAGCGGTGTCGACCGCAGACCCTGCGCCTCGATGATCCGGGCCAGCACCGGTACCGCCGTGATGCTCATCGACACGGCCAGGAACAGCGCGAACGTCGTGAAGCTGGTGCTGCCCGAGCCGAATGCCGCGTACATGGGACGGGCCAGCAGCATCCCGGCCAGGAACGGGATGGCGAAACCGGCGTGGCTCACCAGCGCGATGGCCCCGCCGCGGTCGCGCAGGTAACCGGGCTCGAGGTCCCGGCCGATGAGGAACATGAAGAAAATCAGGCCGAGCTGGGCCAGGACGTTCATGACCCCTACCAGCTCCGCCGGGAACAGCCGGTGGAAGGCGTCCGGCCAGAGCAGACCGAGGAACGACGGCCCGAGCAGCACGCCGGCGAGGATGTCGCCGATGACCTTGGGCTGCCCGATCGGCCGCAGGATCCGAGCCACTGCACAACAGGCGATGAGGATCACCGGTATGGCGATGATCAGGCCGGTGAAGACGTTCGCCGGCACCGTTCCTGACTGGGACGCGGCAGGACCGGCCGCCCCACCGCCGGCCGGGTGTGCCGGCGTCGGCAGGCGCAAAGCCAGCAGCACCAGCACGCCGGGGACACCCACGAGTGCGGCGTAGGCCAGCAGGTGCCGTGAGATACGCCGACCTGTTGCCGGCTTCGCGTCGTCGATCGTTTGGAGCCCGGTCATTTACGCCGCCACCAGGAGAGGGCCGTACAGACTTCGGTACCAGGCCGAGGCGTCCGCCGTCGGCCGGGACCGAACCCCCTGTTCCGGCACGGGCGAACGTAGTGCGGCTACGGCCTCCTCGACAGCCAGACCTCCGCCCTGGGCCGTCGCCGGCGAGACGGCGTGGGCGGCGTCGCCGATGAGAACAACCCTCCTCGACACGACTCGTCCGGTGGCCGGCGCGAAGGCGGACCGGGTCACCAACTGCTCGTCCAGTCGCATGGAGTCGACGAAGTCGCGCACCTCACCGGGCATGTCGCAGCACCCCTTCCGCAGGACCTCGTACGCGTCCTGCGGCTTCGAAGCGATCGGCTCGGAGGCCGTGATCTGGAAGAACATGGACATCCGGCCCTGGCCGATGGGCATGAGGCCGAACGTATGCGGCCCTGCCCGCCATGTCCGCCATTCCGGAAGGGGCTTCGGTGCCGCACCGGGAACCGTGGTCCGGATGAACGTGTGACCGGTGAAGACCGGTTGTGCATCCGGGTTGCCCCCTTGCCGTACCCCTCCGCTGCGGTCCGGGAGCCCGCCCAGGTGGTCCAGGCAGGCCAGCGCGTTGGGGTGCAGCACGATGCCCGCTGTGGTCATCCGCAGCGACGCGGCCCGCTCGACCACCTGCACGGACACGCCTCGCCGCTGCAGTTGCTCCGCAGCGGCGAGTCCGGCGATTCCGGCGCCGACGACAAGAACTTCCGCCGGCCTCATCTACTGCCCTTTGACAGGTTCCTGCTGGCGCAGACTCAGCGGGCGCATGTCGGTCCACACCTCGTTGATGTATGCCAGGCAGTCGTCCTTCGGTCCGGTCGTCCCCACTGGTCGCCAGCCCTCGGGCACTTCCCGCTGTGCGGGCCAGATCGAGTACTGCTCCTCGTGGTTGACGACGACCTGGTAGGCCTGGTTGTCGTGGAGGGTGTCGGTCATCGTTGGTTCCCCTTCGGTCGGTTGATGGTGTGGTCCAGGTAGCCGGTCAGCTGCTTCGCCAGCTTCTCGGACCGGTCGGGGCTCAGCATGGTGTGGTGGTCACCGGGCGCGGTGACCACGTCGACCTGGTCCCCGTACAGCCCGGACCAGCCGAGCGTCTCGTCCAGTTCGGGCCAGATCGGGTCCTCTTCGGCGCGCACCAGCAGCACCGGGAACTGGGCCACCTCGGGCAACTGCCCGCTTCCGGCGTACGCGTCGGCCGCCCGCATGTTGTTCCGGTAAACGGCGAGCAACTGCTCGAACCGCTCGCTGCCCGCGTCCGTCGGCAGTACGCCGGCGAGCCGGGCCCGTTCGAGGATGTGGGCGAAGCGCTCCTCGCCACTCATGGCCGGCAGCTTCGTGTCGTCGAGTTCCAGCTGGTAGTGCCAGGCGAACCGGATCAGCAGCTCAAGGTCCTCGTCCGTGTGGTCGTCGGTGCCGGAATCCGTGCCGGTGCCGGCCTGCTCGTCCAGCGCCGTCCGGGGCGGCGCGGAGCTGTCCAGGACCACGAGCGCCGCCACCGTCTCGCCCTGCCGGGCCAGCTGCTGTGCCACCTCGTGCGCGATGAACCCGCCCAGGCACCAGCCGCCGATCAGGTACGGCCCGACCGGCTGCCGCTCGCGGATCTCCGCCGCATACGTCCGCGCCATCTCCCGGAGGTCCGTCTGCATCGTGCCACCCGGGCGCAGCCCCACGGCCTCGATCCCGACCAGCGTGTGCTCGGGTGCCATGGCCCGCACCAGTTCGGCGTACGCCAGCACGCCTCCGCCGCCTGCGTGTACGCAGAAGAACGGGGTGGTCGAGTCCGCCGCCGGGTGCTCGGGCCGCGGTGCCGTGCCCGACGGTGACGGCATCCGAGTGGCCAGCTGCTCCACGGTGTTGGCTTCCAGCAGCGCCGACAGCGGAAGGTTGACGCCGGTCTCCTTCTCGATCACCGACATCAGCCGGATGGCGAGCAGCGAGTTCCCGCCGCTCCGGAAGAAGTCGTCGTTGACTCCGATCGTGGGGTGACCGAGGACCTCCCGCCAGATCCGCAGCAGAGTCCGTTCGGCCTCGTTCGCCGGCTCTGCGCCAGTGGTGCCGGTGCCGATGACCGGTGCGGGCAGTGCCGCCCGGTCGACCTTTCCGTTCGCGGTGAGCGGGAACCGGTCGAGCGGCACGATGGCCGACGGCTGCAGGTAGGCGGGGAGCCGGGCGGCCAGGAGGTCCCGGACATCGTCGACGTTCAGCGGCTCGTCGCCTGGGGTGACGTACACGACGATTCCCGCTTGGTCTCCGCGCGAGTCCAGAACGGCGATGCACTGCCGGACCCCGGCCGACTCCGCAGTGACCGCCTCGATCTCGCCCAGCTCCACCCGGTACCCGGCGACCTTCACCTGCCCGTCCTCGCGCCCGATGAACTGAATGTCGCCGGAGGGCAGTCTTCGGGCCACGTCTCCCGTGCGGTACAGGCGTTCGCCGGCGGCCGGGCCGAACGGATCGGGCCAAAAACGTTCGGCGGTCGAGCCCGGACCGTTGTGGTAGCCGTATGCCACGCCCGTTCCGCCGATGAGGACCTCGCCGGGGACCCACGCCGGCACTTCCTGCATCGCGCGGTCCACGACGTGGACTGCCGCGCCGTCGAAGGGCCTGCCGATCGGCACCGTGGCCAGCCGCGCGTCCAGCGGCCCGGGGGGAACCCGGTAGTAGGTGGCCCCGACCGTGGTCTCCGTCGGCCCGTAGTGGTTGACCACCTGGCATGTCTCGGACGATTCCCTGATCCGGTCGAGCAGGTCACGGTCGAGGGACTCCCCACCGGTGATCAGGTACCGGCGCGGTACGAGATCCGCCGGGGACCGGGACGCCTGCAACAGCGCCCGGAGATGGGACGGCACGATCTTCACCACGTCGACGGCAGCCTCGCGCATCCGGCGCCCGAGTCGGTCGGCATCGGTGGTCTCGCCCCGAGTGGCAATGATCAGCCGACCGCCGGTGCACAGGGCGGGAAAGAGCACCGAATTGCCGAGATCCGCGGCGAACGAGGACACGTGGCAGTAGGTCAACGGGCTGTCGAGCTGGAGGGCCGCCACCAGGCCGTCCACGTATCCGGCCAGATTGCGGTGCCCGACCTGCACACCTTTCGGCGTGCCGGTCGTGCCCGAGGTGTACATGAGGTAGGCGGTGTCGGCCGGTACGGCTGTCCGCGGCCGGTCAGCAGGAGTGCCCCCCAGCTCGCAGCCGTCGGGCCGCAGCACGACTGTCGGCAGTCTCACCGGCACTCGCGACAACCAATGTGCGTCGGTGAGCACGACACCGGCGGAACTGTCGTCGATGAGGAAGCGGATCCGGTCCGTGGGCAGGTCGGTGCCGACGACGGTGTACGCGGCACCGGCCCGCAGGCAGCCGAGGATCGCTGCAACTGTCGCGGGCCCCCGGTCGAGGAGAATCGCGACGACGGTGCCCGGCCCTGCACCCAGCCGGCCCAGCTCCCCCGCCGTGTCGGCCGCCCAGCGGTCCAACTCGCCGTAGGTGTAGCGCTCGGTGCCGTGCTCGACCGCAATCGTGGCCGGCCGGCTGCGGGCCATCTCCGCGAATCGGTCCGCGATCCTGGACCGTGCGGTCCCCGGGGCGGACCGACTCGGCCGATCCGACCGCGTGCCTGCCGTCAGGCGCAGTTCACCGATGGGGTGCCCGGGGTCCGCGGCCATCTCACCCAGCACCACATCCAGCGCGGCGACCAGCCCCGACGCGTCTTCGGGCAGCACCCGGCCCGCGTCGTACTCGACGTACGCCTCCACCCCGTCCTCGGTACGCAGGCAGCGCAGCCGGATGTCGAACAGGTCGGTGGAGTCCTCGATGTGGCGGACGGCGAACGTACAGCCGTTCCCCGCGACCGGCGTCGGCAGCGAGTGGTAGTCGAAGCCGACGGCGAACTCCGCGGGCGAGCCCTGCCGGTATTCGGCCCACATCTCACGCGTGAAGTAGTCTTGGTAGCGCGCCGCCTCCTCATCGGCCTCGGCGACCCTGCGGATCGCTTCCTCCACCGTGGTGTCGGCGCGCAGTGCCAGAGCAACGGGTACGTATCGGGTGAAGGCCCCTATCGCGTTCTCCAGTGCGGGGTGCCGACGGCCGGGGTGCGCCACGGCCAGCAGTGACTCCTCCTGCCTGCCGTATCGGTACAGCAGGATCGACCATGCGGCCAGCAGCAGCGATCGGGGATCGTCCAGGGTGGAGATCCGGTTCGCCGCGACGGGTAGCCGCACCCCCTGGAATGTGCGCCGGTCGCCGGCGTCGTCCCGCCCGAGGAACGGGGGCGTGACGGGCACGCCAGGACCTGCGGCCAGCCGTCTCCAGTAGTCTCGGCCGGCCGCCGTGTCCTCTGCATGCAGCAGTTCGTTCAGCCACTCGGCTATGTCGGCGTACTGCGGTACGTCTTCGTCCTTTGCTGCGATGTCCCCGTCGGCATACCGGCGCGCGATCTCGTCTGCGACCTGGGTGATGCCCAGGACATCGAGGCTGGGCCCCGGTCCCTGCAGCCGCAGCAGGTGACTTCCGTCGGCCTGCTCGGTCAGGCTCGCCCGCAGGGGCTGTTCGATGCCCTGCACGTCCCGCGGCTCGGGCCGGTCGGCGGCCGCGTCCAGCTCCACCGGCCAGGATGCTGCGATGACCTGGACCGGGGCGTCGAGACTGGCGATGCGCCGGTACGTCGTACGCAGGATCTCGTGGCGCTCGACGAGGCCCGCGATCGCCTGCCGCAGCCGCGATGCGTCGACCGCACCGCGGATCTCGATGTCGCACGCCCAGCGCCAGGGCGCACCTTCCGCGGTGTGCTGCGCCAGCCATGTGCGTCGCTGCTGCGGTGACAGGACGAATTCCGTGCCTGTGGTCATCCCTGACTCCCTCGGGCCGTTCAGTTCGCGCGCGTCGTGCCGGACATCGCGACCAGGACGCGGCGGCTGCCGCTATACGGTCGGCGGCCGTGCGCAAGGATGATGTTGTCGATGACCAGCACGTCGCCGCCGGCCCAGTCGAAGGAGCGGGTTTCCGCCTCGTAGGCGCGGCGGACTTCCTCCAGTTCCGCGTCGCCAATCGGGGCGCCGTCGCCGTAGCACGCGTCCCGGGTGAGCCCGGCGCCGGACTCCGCCAACGATGCGCGGATGTCCTGCGGCAGGGCCGACGGGTGGAACAAGTGGGCCTGGTTGAACCAGACCTGCTCGCTGGTCACCGGGTGCTCCGCGACGGCTTGGCAGACCTGGGTGGTACGCAGGGTGTCGTGCGGTCCCCATTCGGCCTGGATCCCGTTCTCGGCGCAGAACCGCTCCACCGTGGCGCGGTCGGTGGTCTCGAACGTCTGCTGCCAGGTCAGGCCGACGCCGCTGCCGAACTCGCGCGTGTACTTCACGCCGTGCCGTTCGAAACGCTCCCGTACCTCCGGCGAGATCCGCTCCAGCACCCGCCTGCTGTCGGCCAGCGGTGTCTGGCCACCCTCGGCGGCCGGCACCAGACAGCAGAACCACAGCTTCGCCGGCCACGAAATGGTGTACGACAGCTCGTTGTGCTGCGCGATGGTCTGCTCCGCCGGGTATTCGGTTGAGGTGTACACCTTGTCCAGTTCGCGGCTGCGCGGCGTGGACCCGTACACGTAGTTCAGCAATTCGTCGTCTCCCGCCACGACCTCGGCGAAGTCCTCGGCGGAGCCGACCGCGAACCCACGGCACAGGACCGCCCCGGTTCGGTGCAGATGGGCCTCGACGGTCTCGGCGTTCGCCTGCAACCACGCCGCCGGCTTGATCCCGGCGCGTCGCGCGGTCACCACGACCGGGTCCGCCGGATGCGCAGACGGCGTGATGTCGACCAGGTCGTTGAACGTCGTACCCACCGCGCGGCGTCGGCCGAATGCCGGCGTCGGTATCCCGTCCGTCATGCTGCACCACTCCCTTTCAAGTGCGACATACTCCTTATCGGAGACAGCGACAGCACAGCCAGCGGAACCAGGAGGCCGGCCGCCGCGACCAGCACGCTGCCGCGCAGGCCCAGGAGCGTGGCCAGCAGCCCGCCCAGGAACGCGCCGAGCGGGATCGAGCTCCAGATGAAGAACCTCATCGTCGCGTTCGTCCGGGCCAGTAGGTGGTCCGGGGTGATCACCTGCCGGGCGGTGATCGCCGCCACGTTGAACACCGGCCCGCCGAGCACGTACAGGAAGTACCCGACAGCCAGCACGGCGGGACCCGCGATCGGCCGGTGCGGGGCGGTACCGGCGATGAGGACGCCCGCTGCCACCGCGGCGGCGGCGAGGATCAACGCGCGCCCGAGACCGAGCCGTTCGATGAGGCGTCCGGACGCCAGGGAGCCGAGCACCCCGCCCGCGCCGCCGAGCGCGAGCACCAGGCCGACGACGGCCGGGCTCAGCCCCACTTCGTCGACCATGTAGAGGTACTGAATCGCGAGGAAGACGAACGCGAACAGGTTCATGAGCGCAGCCGCGACGGCGTTCCACAGCAGCAGCGGGGTACGCACCACGAACTTCAGGCCCTCCCTGATCTGTTGGACCAGTGAGGCGCGCTCTTCGTGCTCGGCGGGAGTGGGCTTCTCCGCCGGCCGGACCCGGAACATCAGCAGGCCGGAGACGGCGAATGCGAGCGCGTCGGCGAGCAGCGCGAACGGCGCTGTCAGCACCTGGACGAGGAATCCTCCGAGGCCGGGTCCCAGGACATCGGCGCCGGAGCGGCCCACTTCGAGTTTGCCGTTGCCGTCGGGCAGCCGGTCCGCCGGCAGGAGCGCCGGCACCACCGACATCCCCGCCACATCGGCGAAGACGCTCAGCGCACCGATCAGCACGGCGATCAGGTACAGATGTCCGATGGTCAGCAGGCCCAGCGCCGCGGCCAGCGGCACGGTGAGGATCAGCACGGTGCGGAGCGCTGCCGCGGTCACCAGGACCCGGCGGTGGTCCATCCGCTCGATCAGGGCGCCCGCCGGCAGCGACAGGACGACGAACGGCACCCGCTCGACCGCGGCCAGGGCGCCGACCTCGAACGCGCTGGCATGCAAGGAGAACACCGCGATCAATGGTAGTGCCACCATGGTGACTTGAGCCCCGAAGAAGGATGCCGCCTGCGAGCTCCAGAAGTACGCGAACGTGGTGTCCCGCCAGAGCGACCGCTGCTTCTTCCCGCTCGTTTCCGCCACGCTCACGATGCGCCCCCGGCCCCTGGCCCTGCGGCCCGCCTGGCCAGCAGCCGGTCGAGCTTGTCGCGGCCGGCGTGGTCCAGCTCGGCGCTCAGGCCGGCCCGGTGCTCTGCCAGGGCATCATCGACTGCCGCCATCAGCTCGTCGATCGTGGCCGTCTCCGCCGCGATGGCATCAAGAACGCTCGCGAACTCAACAGCGATTTCCTGCACTGTCTCTCGGTCGAAGAGGTCCGTCTTGTAGAGGATCTCACCAACCAGGCCGCCGCTCTCGGGCCACAGATCAAACTGAATTTCGTAGTGGACCGGCCAATCGAAGACCTCCGTGTACTCCGCGTCCAGACCTTGTAGCGCGGGCTTGGCGTTGGAGATGTTGATGAAGTCGAGCCACGCCTGGACCAGCGGCGGACGGGCCGGGCCCCGCGCCGCACCGGTCGCATCGATCAACCACTCGAAGGGAACTTCCTGGTGTTCGAATGCCCCTAGTGCGGTGTCGCGGATGGCATGCAGGAAGTCCCTCAGTGGCATGCCGGAGGTCTTCCGGCTGCGAATGACCAGGGTGTTGACGAACATACCGATCACTGGCTGGAGTTCGGTCCGGGTACGGCTGGCGGCCGGGGTACCGATGAGCAGGTCGTCCTGTCCAGTACGGCGGTGCAGGGTGAGCGCGTAACCGGCCAGCGCCATCATGAAGAGGGTCGCGCCCTCCCGGTTGGCCAGGTCTTCCAGCGTGCGGGTGGTCGCTTCCCCGATCTTGAAGGCGACACAGCCGCCATTGAACGACTGCGCCGACGGCCGCTGCCGGTCGACCGGCAGCCGGAGTTCCGTGGGGATGCCGGACAGCTGCTGCTTCCAGTAGTCGAGTTTGTCCGCCACCCGTTCCGGTGTGAACCACTGGCGCTGCCACGTAGCGTGGTCGGGGTACTGCACCGACAGTTCAGGGACGGCCCGGTCGCCGCCGTACAGCGCACCGACCTCCTCGACGAGCAGCCCCAGGGACGTACCGTCGGACACGAGGTGGTGGACGGTCAGCACCAGCAAATGGTCGGCCGGATCGAGCACGTACAGGGTGGCCCGCAGCAGCGGCCCGTTCTCGAGGTCGAACGGCCGGCTCGCATCCTGTCCGGCCAGGACCCGTGCCTGATTCGCGCGGGTGGCCGTCGGGTGGTCGGACAGGTTCACGGTCCGCAGCGGTACGGCCGGCTCCGCCAGTACGCGCTGGACGGGCGGGTCCACCTTGGGGAAGACGGTACGCAGTGCGTCATGGCGCGCCACGACGGACTGCACGGCGTGCTCCAGCCGGACCGGGTCGAGCCGACCCCGCAGACGCAGGCCGATCGGGACGTTGTACACCGCACTACCGGGGTGCCACTGCTCCAACAGCCACATGCCCTCCTGGTCGTAGGACAGCGGCGCCTCGGACCTTCCGGTCGCGACCAGTTCGGGCAGTGCCGACATGTCCTCGGGCGCGGCCTGCTTCTCCTCGATCACGGCCGCCAGGGCGGCGACCGTGGGCTCCTGGAAGATCATCGGCAGCGAGAGGTCGACCCCGAAGGTGCTGTTCAGGCGTGCGACCGCCTCCGCCGCGAGCAGCGACTGGCCGCCGAGGGCGAAGAAGTTGTCGTGCAGACCGACCCGGTCCACCCCCAGCACCCGCCGCCACACCTCCGCGACAGCCCGCTCCAACTCACTCA
>NZ_JBEZJZ010000061.1:0-49919 GCF_040651455.1 Streptomyces sp. NPDC048483 | reverse complement strand
CTGGTCGAACATGTCAGGAGCGTTCAGCGCGCACATCCCCGCACCACCGCAGACCACACCCCCCAGGGGCCGGCCCCCCGGCTCGTACGGACGAGTGAGCCGGTGCCCCATACGGCCGCACTCCGCCCCGCCCCCTCCCCCTCCCCGCTGACGTGTCGCCCCGGCCGCCACCCGCCCCATCTGCCAAGGTGGTCGGAGCCGACAATCATGTGATGGGCCCACGAACGCCTGCCGACGCGGAGGGTGGAGGTACGGATGCAGCGGACCGCCCCGGATCCGGCTCCGGACCCGCCGGTGGGCCTCCCCGTGCTCCCGGCCCTTGCCGCACATCTCTCCGCGGCCGCCGGCCGCAGCGAACCGGAACCCCCGGGCGGCTCCTGGCCGCTGCGCACCGCCGCCTGCGGCTACTGGGAACGCCGCGGCCTCGAGACCGACCCCATCCACACGCTCGCCGCCCCCGGCGCGCCCGCCCTGCTCCTCGCGCTGTACGCCGCGGCCGGCGGGGCGGTGGTGCTGCCGCGGCCCTGCTCCGAGTGGTACGCACCGCCCGCCCGGCTGCTCGGCCGGCCGGTGCACCACGCGCCCGTACCGGCCGAATCGGGCGGGATGCCCGACCCGTTCGTGCTGCTGGAGACCGTGCGCCGGGCCCGGATGCACGGCGAGGCGCCGGGGGTCCTGGTGCTGTCCGTCGCCGACGACCCGACCGGTACCTGTCCGGCGCCCGAGCAGCTGCACGAGGTGTGCGAGGCGGCGGCGGAGGCGGGCCTGTGGGTCATCAGCGACGAGTCGCACCGCGATCTGCTGCACGATCCGCACGACACGGTGGTCCTCAGCCCCGCCGAGATGCTGCCCGACGAGGTCGTGGTGCTGACCGACCTGCGCGCCACCGTCGTCCCCGCCTCCTGGCCGGCGGCGATCGCCCGTTTCCCGGATACGGAACGGGGCGACGCGCTGCGCACCGCGGCCCTCGATGCGCTGACCGCGCTGCGCACCCCGCTCGCCGGACCCGTCGCCTGCGCCGTCACCCACGCCCTCGGCGAATCCGACACCGTACGCACCAGAACAGCCGCGGCCGCCCGGCTGTACGGCACGCTCGCCGCCGCCCTCCACCGGGCCCTCACCGCGGCCGGTGCCGTCTGCCGCCCGCCGCACTCCGGCAGCCATCTGTACGCCGATTTCGAGCCGCTGCGGCGTGCCCTCGAGGCCCGCGGAATCAGTGAACCGGCCGCACTGGAAAGGGAGTTGGCGCCCTGGTCGGCCCGGGGTGGACACCGTTTCGGGGACGATCCGGGGGCGTTGCGGGTGCGGCTGGGCTCCGAGGCGCTGCTCGGCGCCGACCTGGAGCTGCGCGGGCGCGCCCTGGACGCCTTTGACCCGCTGCAACTCCCGTCCGTAGCAGACTCGTTGACCGCACTGTCGCGGGCGCTGGCCGCGCTCACGGCCCCGGCGGACGGCTGATCCGCCCCGGCCCCGGTCGCCCCGCGCCGTCCCCGATGCCGTCCATTGATGCGTCCGCCACGCGTCCCCCGAATGGAGCCCCTCGATGACCGAACAGACCGAGCGCTCGGTCGCCGAAGCCCACGCCGCCACCCCGCCCGCGCCGGCCGCCCCACCTGCCGGACCCGACACCCCGCCCGGCCGCCCCGGCGCCACCCCCGTCCTCCCGCATGCCACCCCGCCCCCGCTCGCCGAGCCGCGCCCCCTGACGGAGCCCCGGACCTGGCCCAGGGACTTCACCGACCGGCTGACCGCACCGCTGCCCGGCGTCCGGGCGCTGGCCCGGATCGCCCGCGAGGGCAAACTGCGCCCGGTCCCCGAGTCGCTGCAGGAAATCCAGGAACTCCCCTTCGAACCGGGGCCGCTGCCCGCCGCCGGACCCGCGACCATCGCCCTGACCTGGGCCGGGCACGCCAGTTGGGTGATCCGGATCGGCGGGCTGACGGTACTGACCGACCCGGTCTGGTCCCGCAAGATCCTCGGTACCCCGCCCCGGGTCACCCCCGTGGGCGTCCGCTGGGAGGACCTCCCGCCCGTCGACGCCGTGGTCATCAGCCACAACCACTACGACCACCTCGACGCCCCGACCCTCAAGCGGCTGCCGCTCGAGACCCCGCTGCTGCTCCCCGCCGGCCTGGCGCCCTGGGCCCGCCGCCGAGGCTTCACCCACGTCACCGACCTCGACTGGTGGGAGGCCGTCGAACTGCCCGCCCCCGGCGGACCCGTACGCTTCGACTTCGTCCCCGCGCACCACTGGAGCAAGCGCACCCTGACCGACACCTGCCGCACCCTCTGGGGCGGCTGGATGCTCACCGCGCCCGACGGGCGGCGGCTGCACTTCGCGGGGGACACCGGCTACGGCCACTGGTTCGAGGAGATCGGCCGCCGCTACCCCGGCATCGACCTGGCGATGCTGCCCATCGGCGCCTACGACCCGCGCTGGATGCTGCGCCCGGTGCACACCGACCCGGAAGAGGCCGTACGGGCCTGCCGGGACCTGGGCGCGCGGGCGCTGGCGCCGATGCACTGGTCCACCTTCCTGCTCTCCGCCGAACGGCCCCTGGAACCGCTGCACCGCGTCCGCGCCGCCTGGGCCGCCACCGGCCGCCCGCGCGCGGACCTGTGGGATCTGCCGGTCGGCGCGTCGCGGGTACTCGGCGAGGGCTGAACGCCGGCGGGCTACGCCCCCTCGTCGCCGGCCGGCCGGACGCGCCGCCACACGGCCGGCGCGGCGCTGATCAGCAGCGTGAGACCGACCGCCGCGGCCACGCCCTGCCACGGCTCGGGGAACAGCGAACCGCTCAGCAGCCCGATGAGCTGGTACATCGCGGCCCACGCCAGACACGCCGGGACATCGCCCCGGACGAACCGCCGCAGCGGCATCGCCGCCAGCAGGCACGCCAGCATGACCGGAATCCGCCCGGCCGGCACCAGCCGCGACAGCACCAGCACCAGCACGCCGTGTGCCCGCAGCTTCCGCCGGGCGAGCGCCAGCCGCTCCGGCGCGACGCGGGCCCGCAGCCGCGCCAGCCACCGCGTGCCGCTGCGGGAGTGACTGCCGCGCTGCCCCAGTACGTACAGCCCCACATCGCCGAGAAAGGCGGCGGCCGCCGAGATGGCGAAGACCATCAGCAGCGCGAACGGCGAGCTCTGATGGAACGCCACCACCGCCGCCGAGCTGACCACCGCCCCGGTCGGCACCACGGGCACCAACGACCCGACCACCACCAGCAGAAACAGCGACGGATAGCCGACCGCCTGCTGCGTCGACTCCGGGGGCGCGCTCCGTACCAGCACACCGGCCAGTGCCACCACCCCACCCACCGCACCCACCGCCCCACTCATCGGACGACCACCGGCCGTACCGACTCACCGTGCCCGAGCCGGTGCACCGTCACCTCCGGCGCCAGCAGTGCCACCTGGCGCTCGAACTCCTCGCCGGGAGCGTGGAATTCGTGCGGGCGCACGGCGTCCAGACCGATCGGCCAGTACGTGCCGTAGTGCACCGGCACCACGCTGCACGGCGCCAGCCGCACCGCCGCCTCGGCCGCCCGCCGCGCGTCCAGATGGCTGTGCCCGAGGAACGGCCCCCAGCCGCCCACCGGCAGCAGCGCCACCTCGCACGGCCCGACCTCGTCGGCCATCTGCGGGAACAGCCCGGTGTCGCCCGCGAAGTACGTCCGCGCCGCGCCGTGCACCACATAGCCGAGCGCGGGCACCCGGTGCGGCCCGAAGGGCAGCCGACGCCCGTCGTGCGCCGCATGCACCGCCCGTACGGACACCGGGCCGACCGCCACCGACCCGCCCGGCCGCACCTCGATGACCCGCAGCCCCCGGGCGGCGGCCACCCGGCGCAGCCCCGGCACCGCGGCGGTGGCCCCGCTCGGCACCACCAGCCGGGTCCCGGGCGCAAGCCGGGCCAGCGAGGCGAGATGCAGATGATCCGCGTGCAGATGCGAGACCAGGACGACATCGGCCCGCGCGGCCGCGGCCGGCGGCAGCGCGCCCCGCCGGCGCCGCAGATGTGCCAGCCGCCGCACGAACAACGGGTCGGTCAGCACCCGTACGCCGGAGTCCTCGACCGTGACCGTGGCATGGCCCCACCAGGTGACCTCCATCCTCCGATCTTCCACCCTCCGGACGGAATGCGGTGGCCGGGATGCCCGCTGACGGAAGGTTTGCCGCATACCGGGCATAAGGTGGGACGCGTGCGGACCCCGCGATGGAAGACCCTGAGCGGCGCCGCGCTGCGCGTCCTCGCGGTCTGGGCGGTGTCCAGCCTGACGCTGCTCGCCCTCGCCGCCCTGCTGCCCGACTTCCGTATCCAGTCGCCGGGCGGCGACAGCATCACCCGTACCGCCGTCACCGCCGCCCTCGGCGCCGGCGCATTCGGCCTGCTCAGCGCCCTGGTCTGGCCCGTGCTCGTCCGCGCCCTGCTGCTGGTCCCCGCGCTCGTCCTCGGCCTGCTGGTGTTCTTCCTCAACGGGTCCCTGCTGCTGCTCGCCCTGGACCTGATCCCCGAGGACCGCGGGCAGGCCGCCCCGGAGACCGCCGTCATCGTCGCGGCCGCGATGTCCGCGGCCTCCTCGGCGACCTCCGCCTTCCTCGCCGTACGCAACGACGAGGCCTACCACCGCAGACTCGTACGGCTCGCCGGGCGCCGCCGGCGACCGGCCGTCCGCGGCCCGGAGCCGGCACCCGGCACCCTCTTCCTTCAGCTCGACGGCCTCGGCCACGACCTGCTGTACGACGCCACCCGGGGCGAGCGGCCACTGATGGCGACCGTCGCCCACTGGGCCGCCACCAGCCACCGCCTCACCCCCTGGCACACCGACTGGTCCAGCCAGACCGGCGCCAGCCAGCTCGGCATCCTGCACGGCAGCAACGAGGACCTGCCCGCCTTCCGCTGGTACGAGAAGGAGACCGGCGAAACCGTCGTCAGCAACCGGCCCACCAGCGCCGCCGAACTCCAGCGCCGCGCCGTCGCGCGCACCGGCGACGGCGGGCTGCTCGCCGACGACGGCGCCAGCCGGGGCAACCTCTTCAGCGGCGGCGCCGACCAGCTCGCCCTGGTGATGTCGGTGGCCGCCCGCCGCGGCCGGCACAACCGCTCCCGCGCGGGCTACTTCGCGTACTTCTCCGACCCGGCCAACGCCACCCGTACCGCCGTCTCCTTCGTCGCCGAGGTCCTCCGCGAGATCGTCCAGTCGCTGCGCACCCGCCTGCGCAAGGAAGCGCCGCGGGTCAAACGCGGCGGCCTCTACCCCGTCATCCGGGCCTTCGCCACCGTCGTCGAACGCGATGTGGTGGTCGCCGCCGTCATCGGCGACATGCTCGCCGGCCGCACCGCCGTCTACGCCGACCTCGTCGCGTACGACGAAGTGGCCCACCACTCCGGGCCCGGCCACCGCGACACCCACCAGGTGCTGCGCGGCCTCGACCGCTGTGTCGCGCTGATCTCCAAGGCGGCCCGGCATGCGCCCCGCCGCTACCGCATCGTGCTGCTCTCCGACCACGGCCAGAGCCCCGGTGTGTCCTTTCTGGAGCGGTACGGGCTGAGCCTGGGCGATCTCGTACGGGCCGGCTGCGGGCTGCCGGTGCCGCGCCGCGCCGGGCGCACCCGCAGCGGCGCCGAGGCCAGACAGGCGGCCCGCGCCGCGCTGCGCCGGCCGGAGGAGGCGCCGGGCCGCCACACCTCCCAGCCCATCGTGCTGGCCTCCGGCAACCTCGGCCTGGTGTCGTTCCCCGACGTAGCCGGCCGGATCACCCGCGAGGCCCTGGACCGCAAACACCCCGCGCTGCTCGGCACCCTCGCCAACCACCCCGGCATCGGCTTCCTTCTCGTCCGCTCCGAGGCCGATGGCCCGGTGGTGCTCGGCCCGGCGGGCACCGAGCACCACCTGGACAGCGGCCGGGTCATCGGCGCCGATCCGCTCGCCGCCTTCGGCGACGGCGCGGCCGATGCCGTGCGCCGCAGCAACCGCTTCCCCCATGTCGCCGACATCATGATCAATTCCGCTTACGATCCGGCGACCGGCGCGGTCCACGCCTTCGAGGAGCAGATCGGCTCGCACGGGGGGCTGGGCGGCGCACAGAGCCGTCCGTTCCTGCTGTGGCCGGCCGAGCTGAGCGCGCCGACGGAGGACGGCGAGGTGCTGACCGGGGCGGAGCGGCTGCACGGCGTGCTGCGGGGGTGGCTGGCGGAGGCGGCCGGCGGGACCCATGAGGGCGCGGTGCAGGAACTCCGGCGCGAGACGGGTCGCCCCGCAGGTTCTTCGCCGGACACCCGCACCCGGCCGGACAAAAATCGCTGATTTTGGTACGGGGACCGAGATCGCCGACGATGTTCCGGCCCGGCAATCCCGGGTGCACAGCGCACGACGAGAGGCCCCACCACGCCATGAACGACCGGCACACCCGCCGTTTCGGTCTCGGAACCGCCACCGCCCTGGTGATGGGCAACATCATCGGCGGCGGCATTTTTCTGCTGCCGGCCTCGGTCGCCCCGTTCGGCACCGTCAGCCTGCTGGCCTTCGGCGTACTGACCGTCGGAGCCGTCGCCCTCGCCCTGGTCTTCGGCCGGCTGGCCCAGCGCCACCCGGACACCGGAGGCCCCTACGTCTACGCCCGCGAGGCGTTCGGCGACTTCGCCGGATTCCTGTCCGCCTGGTCGTACTGGACCATGACCTGGGTCAGCAACGCGGCGCTCGCGGTCGCCGCCGTCGGCTATGTGCATGTCCTTGTCCCCGGCCACGCGTCCGCCGGTACCGATCTTGCCGTCGCGCTCGGCTCGCTGTGGCTGCCGGCCCTCGCCAACTTCGCCGGCACCCGCTATGTGGGCGCCGTCCAGCTGGTCTCCACCGTCCTCAAGTTCGTCCCCCTCCTCTTCATCGCCGTCGTCGGGCTGTTCTTCTTCGACCCGGACAACCTCGGCGCATTCCACGAGGGCGGCGGCAGCGCGGTCGGCGGGCTGTCCGCGGCGGCCGCGATCCTCCTCTACAGCTACGTGGGCGTGGAGTCCGCGGCGATGAGCGCGGGCGAGGTCCGCGACCCGGAACGCAATGTCGGCCGGGCCACCGTGCTGGGCACCGTCGGCGCCGCCGTCGTCTACCTCCTGGGCACCGTCGCGGTCTTCGGCACCGTCGCGCACAACAAGCTGGTGCACTCCACGGCGCCGTTCTCGGACGCGGTGAACGCGATGTTCGGCGGCCACTGGGGCGGCACGCTCGTCGCCGGCGCCGCCGTGATCTCCATCATCGGCGCCCTCAACGGCTGGACCCTGATGAGCGCCCAGTCCCCGTACGCCGCGGCCAAGGACGGCCTCTTCCCCGCGCCCTTCCTGACCAAGCGGCGCGGCGTACCGACCTTCGGCGTGCTTGCCGCCGCGCTGCTGGCCAGCGCCCTGACCGTGATCAACTATCTGATCGGCGCCGACGGTGTCTTCGAGATGCTGGTCCTGATCACCACTTTCTCGGCCACCGTCCCCTACCTCCTCGCCGCCGGCGCCCAGATCTACTTCCTGCTGACCGGCCGCCGCGACAAGATCCGCCCGGCCCGCTTCGCCCGCGATCTGACCCTCGCCCTGGTGGCGTTCGGGTTCACGTTCTGGCTGGTGGCGGGGGCCGGGTACGCCGCGATCTATCAGGGCGTGCTGTTCCTGTTCGCGGGGATCCTGGTGTACGCGGTGATGGCGGCGCGAAAGGCCGGGCGCGAGCGGGGCGGGGAGACGGACGGCGAGGGGGCCGACGCGGTCCTCTCTGCGGCGGACGTGAAGTAGCCGCTCCCGGCCGGGCGGCCGCCTGGCTGCGGCCGCCGCTACGGCCGCCGCCGCGCCGCACGCAACGGCTCGCCGACCCGGTGCAGATGGCGCAGCGCCTCCCCGTACGAGGCGACGAGCCCCGTCTCGTGATACGGGACGCCGATCTCGGCGCAGTACGCGCGCACGATCACCTGGGCGCGGCGCAGATGCGGGGTCGGCAGATGCGGGAAGAGGTGGTGCTCGATCTGGTAGTTGAGGCCGCCGAGCAGCACATCGGTGACCCGGCCGCCGCGGACATTGCGCGAGGTCAGCACCTGCCGACGCAGAAAGTCCGGACGCGCGTCGCCGGTCAGCGTCGGCATGCCCTTGTGGTTGGGCGCGAAGGTGCAGCCCAGATAGACGCCGAACACGGCCTGATGGACAAAGAGAAACGCCAGCGCCTTACCGGGGGACAGGACCAGGAACAGCGCCCCGAGATACAGCGCCAGGTGCGCCGTCAGCAGCCCGGCCTCCGCCCCCCGCCGCTTCATCGTGGCCGACCGCAGCGCCCGGACGCTGCTCACATGGAGGTTGAATCCCTCCAGTGTGAGCAGGGGAAAGAACAGCCAGGCCTGATGGCGGCCCATGAAGCGGGGCACTCCCGTGGCGGCCCGCGCCTGGTCCTGGGACCACACCAGGATGTCGGGCGCGACGTCCGGGTCCAGCTCCTCGTGGTTGGGGTTGGCGTGGTGCCGGGTGTGCTTGGTCATCCACCAGCCGTACGACATCCCGATGCCGAGGTTGCCGAACAGCCGGCCGCCGATCTCACTCGCGCGGCGCCCGCGGAACACCTGCCGGTGCGCCACGTCGTGCGTCACCAGCGCGATCTGCCCGAAGACCACGGCCATCACGACGGCCACACCCAGCTGCCACCACCTGTCGCCGAGCGCGAGGAACACCGCCCAGCCCCCGACGAACGCCATGCTCACCAGCGAGAGCCGGACGGCGTAGTAGCGGGGCCGGCGCCGGAACAGCCCGGCCGCCGCGATGCGCTGGGACAGCCGCGCGAAGTCGCTGCCGGGGGCTGCGGCGGGCCCGGCGGGCGGAACGGGGGAGTGGAGACTCGTCGTCATACGGGCGAGTCTTCTGGCGGGGAACGGGCGCCAACAGCCGGTCCGCCCCCGGGCGGGTGGGGGGTCCACCGGAGGTGCGCCGGGGGGTTGGGTGCACCGTCAGGGGCGGTGACCTGCGCAGACGGGCTCGATGACATCGGCCCAGACCCGGGCCGAACAGGGATTGCTGTCGCCGAGCCGCGCCGCCACCACGTCGTCGAGGAAGCGCGCGGTGGCGACCTGCTTCGCCTCGTGCGGCCACCAGAGGGAGTCGCACTCGGCGCACAGACAGAAGGCCGTCCCGTCATCCTTGAAGCGGTACGGCCGGATCAGGTCCTGTTCACATCGCGGGCACAAAGCCGGCGGATCAGGCATGCTCAGCACCCTTACTGCGTCGGCCCCGGCCCTCCGCGAGCGCGAACACCACCTCGGCGAATCCCAGGACAAGGGGGTCCCCCGTCCCCTCGGCCCAGGCGAGCGCGACCCGTAGCGGCTCGACGTCGGTGAGCGGGACCCAGGAGAGATCGGGGCGGGAGTAGTACTGCGCCATGCTGGACGGGGCGAAGCAGATGGCGGCTCCCTCGGCCACATGCTCCAGCATTTCCTCGACGTTGTCGTTGGTGGGGCCCCAGCGGGGAGCCGATCCGTCGGGCCTGGGGTTGACCGCCCACCAGTCGACCCATTCGCGAGGTGCCCGCTCGGTCCACATCAGGGGTTCGTCGTTGACCTCGAGTACGGAGATGCCGTCACGGTCGGCCAGTGGGTGGCCTGTTGGCAGGCCGACGACGCGGGGTTCGGTGTGCACCACTTCGGCGTGCAGGCCGGTGAGGTCGGCGGGCAGCCAGACGAAGGCGACATCGACCCGGCCGTCACGCAGCGCGGCGGCCTCCTGGCCCCAGTCGAAGCGCTTGGGCTCCACCCGGACGCCGGGACGGTCACGGGCGAACCGGGCCCGCGCCCGGGTGGTGAGCTCACCGGCCCCACTGGCCTCGAAGCCCACCCGCAACACGCCCATCTCGCCTTGCCGATGCCGTTCGGCGGCGGTACGTATCCGCTCCGCCTGGCGCAGCGTACGGCGGGCCTCGGCCACCACGTCGCACCCGGCCGGTGTCGCGGTCACACCCCCGGAATGCCGGTCGAAGAGCCGCACCCCGAGTGCGGACTCCAGGTTCTTCAGGGCGTACGACACGGCGGGCTGGCTCACATACAACCGTGCCGCGGCCCGGCCGAGATGCCCCTCCTCGGCAATCGCCACGAGGTAGTGCAGCTGACGCAGCTCCATCCAGCGATCATAAGGCGTCTTTATCGGGTGGTCGATTGTCTGTCTTGGACGTCCAGGAACGCCGGCTGGCATAAAGAACGGGCACAGCAGAACGGGCGCAGCAGAACCGGCACAGCAGAACCGGCACCGCTCAAGTCGCCCCGCCCGCCCGCCGAATCGGCCGACCTCACGTGTCGGTCCCGAACTCCGGAGACGCAGATGACCACCGCTCACACCGCCACCCGCCAGGCAACCGGGAAGGTCTGGCTGATCACGGGCGCGTCCTCCGGATTCGGCCGGGCGCTCACCGATGCCGCCCTCGCCGCCGGCGACACCGTCGTGGCGGCCGTCCGCCGCCCCGCGTTCCTCGACGACCTCGCCGCCGCACACCCCGACCGCGTGGTCCCGGTGGCGCTGGACGTCACGGACCACGCCCGTATCACCGACGTGGTCGCCGAGGTCCTGCTCTGGTACGGCCGCATCGACGTGCTGGTCAACAACGCCGGCCGCGGCCTGATCGGCGCCGTCGAGGAGTCCACCGACCGCGAGCTGCGCGACCTGATGGACCTGCACTTCTTCGGACCCGCCGCGCTCACCCGGGCGGTGCTGCCGCAGATGCGGCGCCAGGGTTCCGGCGCCATCGTCCAGATGAGCAGCATGGGCGGCCGGTTCTCGTTCCCGGGCGTCGGCGCGTACTCGGCGACCAAGTTCGCCCTGGAGGGACTGTCCGAGGCCCTCGCCCTCGAGGTCGCCCCGTTCGGGATCAAGGTGCTGGTCGTCGAACCCGGCGCCTTCCGGACCGGCTTCGCGGGCGGCGGCGCCCTCCAGCAGTCCACCGCCCTCCCCGCGTACGAGGACACGGTCGGCCCGGTCCGTACGGGCCTCCCGGGCACCGACGGCAAGCAGCCCGGCGACCCGGCCAAGGCCGCCGCGGCCATCCTGTCGGCACTGGAGGCCAAGGAGACCCCGCTGCGGCTGCCGCTCGGCAACGACGCCGCCGACGCGGTCCTTGCCCACCTTCGCGCGTCCCTCGACGAGACGTCGGAGTGGGGGGCCGTCAGCCGCGGCACCGATTACGAGGACTGAGCCGCAGGCCGGACGTCGAGAAGGCCGCCCCGCGGGGATCACCCGGCGGCGGCCGCGGTCGCCACGACGCCCACGGGGCCGGGCCAACTCAGCGCCGTCGCCCGCCACTTCGCCCTCCCCACCGTCCCGATCCGGCAACCTTTGTTGCCACTTCCGGGACGCACAGTGTGCAATGGGCGGCGTGGAGCACTCACCCGCCATCACCCGAGCCCTGACCGAAGTCGGCCCCCGCCTCAAGCGGCTGCGTACACAGCGCGCCGTGACGCTGGCGGCGCTCTCCGAGGCCACCGGTATTTCCACGAGCACCCTCTCCCGCCTGGAATCCGGCGGGCGCCGCCCCAGCCTGGAACTTCTGCTTCCCATCGCCCAGGCCCACCAGGTCCCGCTGGACGAACTGGTCGGCGCCCCCGAAGTCGGCGACCCCCGCATCCGCCTCACGCCCCAGCGCGTGAACGGCGCCACCGTGCTGCCCCTGACCCGGCAGCCCGGCCCGCTGCAGACCTTCAAAATGGTGCTCCCGGCCACCCGCAGCACACCGGAGCCCTGCACCCACGAGGGCTACGAATGGCTCTACGTCCTCTCCGGGCGCCTGCGCCTGATCCTGGCCGACCACGACCTGGTCCTGGATGCGGGCGAGGCCGCCGAGTTCGACACCCGGCTGCCGCACTGGTTCGGCACCACCGGCGACGGCCCGGTCGAGCTCCTCAGCCTCTTCGGCCGCCAGGGCGAACGCATCCACGTACGCGCCAAGCCCCGCCCCCGGGACAAGCCCGGCAAGTGACCTGCTACCGGGCCGTCTTCCGTAGCCGGGCGGCCGTCTCCGGGTCGGCGGGGAGCAAGGTCTCCACCGCCAGTTCGGAGACGGTCACATCCATGGGGGTGTTGAAAGTGGCGATGGTGGAGACGAAGGACAGCACGGTGCCGTCGTGTTCGATCATCATGGGCAGTGCGAAGGGCGGGTGCTCGCCGAACGACGCCACCTGCCGCCCGCCCTCGGGCAGCGGATAGTTCCGTACCTCCTCGTACAGGGCCCGCAGCGGAGCGGACCGCAGCAGCGCCAACTGCCGTTCCATCTGGGCGAAGAGATGGCCGCGCCACTCGAGGAAATTGCGGATACGGGGCGCCAGGCCGCCCGGGTGCAGGGTGATCCGCATGGCGTTGAGCGGGGGCCGCAGCAGGGACGCGTCGATGCCTTCCAGCAGCATGGTGGTGCCCCGGTTGGCCGCCTGGACGTTGTACATCCCGTCCACCACCAGCGCGGGGTACGGCTCGTAGCCGGTCAGTAGCCGTTCCATGCCCGCGCGCAGGGCCGCCATCGCCGGGTCGTCCATCGGCGTCTCCGGAAAGGCCGGTGCATAACCCGCCGCGACCAGCAGGGCGTTGCGCTCCCGTACGGGGACATCGAGGTGCTCGGCGAGCCGCAGCACCATCTCCTGGCTGGGGCGGGCGCGGCCGGTCTCGATGAAGCTGATGTGCCGGGCGGAGGAGTCGGCGCGCAGGGCCAGTTCCAGCTGGCTGATCCTGCGGCGGCCGCGCCATTCGCGCAGCAGCGCCCCCACCCCCGTGGTCTCCGGCGCGGACGCCGCGGCAGTCGTCATGGGAGGGACGGTAGCCGACCTGCGCCGGGACGGAGTGCGGCGGCCCCGCACCCGTACTACCCGCCGGTAATGGTCCATGCCGGGCCAATGCCGGTCCGCCCCTTCGTACGTCGGCGCGAATGCCTCTGCACCGTGCCACGCTGGGACTGTCACAGTGGCAACCGAGCAGCGCATCCGGGAAGAGGTGAGCGTATGAGCGCCCAGGTGGAACCGCTCAGCAACAAGGAGATCGAGGACCGCCTCGCGGATCTGCCCGGCTGGTCCGCCGAGGGGGAGCTGCTGCACCGCCGCTACGCCTTCGACGGGCACCTTCCGGCCGCCGTCATGGTCATCCATATCGCCCAGATCCAGGAGGAGTTGGGTCATCATGCCGATCTGGCCCTGGGCTACAACCGGCTCGGCGTCTCGGTCAACACCCACAGCATCGGCGGCCGGATCACCGCACTCGACTTCCGTCTCGCGCACCGGATCGAGGAGATCGCCCCCGCCCACGGCGCGCGCTGAGCGCCGGGCGCCGCGCCAGGGTCAGGTGTGCTTGGGCACCTTGACGAAGCGGCCCGCGCGGACCAGCTCCACATTGAACTGGGCGCCGGACAGCAGCGACAGATGCGAGAACCACAGCCAGATGAGGAAGACCAGCGGGCCGGCGAGCGAGCCGTAGAGGCGGTTGAAGGTCCCCACGTATGACACATAGGCCGAGAAGCCCGCCGAGGACACCAGCCACAGCAGGACCGCCACGATCCCGCCGGGCGCCGCGCGCCGTACACCGCGCGAACTCGGCGGCCCGGAGCGGAACAGCACCATCGCGAGGACGGCGGCCAGCAGCAACAGCAGCGGCCACTTCAGCAGGTTCCAGGTGGCCTCGCCCGCCTCGCCCAGCCCGAGCGCACGCCCGGCGGCGCGCGCGATCGGGCCGCTCACCAGCAGCACCACCGCACTGCTGATCAGCAACGCCATCAGCACCAGCGCGGTCACGAGGATGCGCGGCGCCTTGCGCCACGGCGGCCGGTCGTCCTTCGTACGGTGCATGGCGTGCAGTGCCCGCCGGAAGACCGCGAGGTAGCTGCACGAGGACCACAGCGCACTGACCAGCGCGCCGCCCACCACGATCCAGGCGGCGGTGCGCTGACGGGCCATGACGATCAGCGCATGACGCACGGCCGCGCCGGAGCCGGCCGGGGCGAGGGCGCCGATCTGGTTGATGAGCTGCTCGGTGGCCGAGGGGTCGGCGAGGCCGATCAGCGACACCGTGACGATGATCGACGGGAGCAGCGCGAGCACCGAGTAGTACGTCAGGCTGGCGGCCCAGTCGGTGACATCGTCGTGCCAGACGGAGACCGGGGTACGGCGCAGCGCGGTACGGCACTGGGCCCAGGTCGGCAGCGCGGTACGGGTCGGCGGGGTGGCGGGTGGCGTGGAGGTGACGGGCGGAGAGGCATCAGCGCCCATGGCGGTCTCCCGGTTCCGGTGTCACGATCCGTGTCCGCGCGCGGCGCACAGCGCTCCCGCACATGTCGCTTCCGTCCTCTCTGCCGGTCCGGCCCAGGGCGGCCGGATGTCGCGGCCTCATCATCCCAAGGGAAGGCCCCGCCACGGCGACGCCGGATCCTGGGTGAGGGTGCGATGGATGTGCAGGGTCTCGGCGTACTGCTGCCCGAACCTGCCGTTGTCGTACGCCGGCATGCGGCCCAGCGCATGGCCCGCCGCGAACTCCTCCCACGAGTCGTACACCTCGGCGGCCCGCGCACCGGCCCGCAGCACGGCCTGTTCGGCCTGCGGCGGTGCGCAACCGTCCGCGTCCCCCTTGCCTGCACCGGCCCGCTCGCGCAGCGCCGTCTGCGTGCCGGCCGGTACGAACTGCCCGCCGAGCAGCTGGTCGAGGCGCTGCCGCCGGCTCGCCGGGTCGGTCACCGACCACTGTTCGCGCAGCGTCGCGGCATCCGTGGCGTGGTCGAGGAAGGTGGTGCCGAGTTCGTTCCACGGGACGCTGTGGTGCACCGCGAGAGGGGCGCCGCAGGCCGGCCCCTGCGCGAGCGGGCCGTGCAGCGGGCCGCCGTCGTGCGTGGCGAGCAGCCCGCCGGGCCGTACGCCGAAGTGGGCGCGGATGCGCAGCCAGGCGGCGCGGTGGTCGGGCGTCGCGGACAGACGGGCGGCGGCCGGCGTTCCCGGGTTGACCGCCGGCTGCCCTGTGTCGTTCGGCCAGTCCTGCGCCAGCTCCTCGACCGTGACCCGGTCGAGGAACTGCTGGGGCTGCCAGGGCGGGAGCATGCCGTGCGTCAGGACGGGGAGGCACTTACCGCCCGTCGTGGGGTCGGGGTGGACGGGCAGCGGGTCCTGGCCCTCCTGTGGCACCGCCAGATACAGATCCTCGCCGGCGATCGCCGCGACCTGTCCGTCCCCGTCGCCGCGCGCCGTCGCTTCGCAGCGCCGCCGCTCCGTGTCGGTCGGCGGCCCCCATCCCGCAGTGGCCACAGGCCAGACCCTACGGTGGGCCGGCGCCCCGGCGGGAGTCCGGGTTTGCCGCACCGGCAACAAAGGTTGCCCGGGAATGATCCGTAGCGGAGGCTCGACCGCATGACCCATCACGATCACCCAGCAACCGGCCAGGACCGCACCGGACACGGGCACCACCCCACGCACGGCCAGGACGCCACGCACCCGGACTGGGCGCTGCTCGGCCCGGACCTCGAGCGGGGCGCCGAGGTGCACACGCCGGTCCACGAGCAGGTGACGGCGTGGCTGCGCGAGCTGCTCACCGCCGCCGGCGGCCCCGGCCCCGACGCGGTACGCCGGGTGCTCGACATCGGCAGCGGACCGGGCGTCGCCACCTGCCTGTTGGCCCGTGCCTTCCCCGCGGCCGAGGTGGTGGCCGTGGATCCGACCGAGGCCCTCCTGGAACGGGCCCGCGACCGCGCCGCCCGCCTCGGCCTCGGCGACCGCGTCCGCACCCATGTCGCCGAGGTCCCGGACGGGCTGGACGCGCTCGACGGCGCCGACCTCATCTGGTCCAGCAAGGCGCTGCACCACATCGGTGACCAGCGGGGTGCGGTGGCCGCCCTCGCCGGACATCTGCGGCCCGGCGGTCTGCTCGCCATCGCCGAGGGCGGCCTGGCCCCCCGCTTTCTGCCGCGCGACATCGGCATCGGCCGCCCGGGGCTGCAGTCCCGCCTCGATGCGGCCGGCGAGGAGTGGTTCACACAGATGCGTACGGCGCTGCCGGGTGCCGTGGACGCCGTCGAGGACTGGCCCGCCTTCCTCGCCGACGCCGGCCTGCGCACCCCGTGCACCCGCAGTTTCCTCCTGGACCTGCCGGCCCCGCTGTCCACCGCCGCCCGCGACTATGTCGCCGCCACCCTCACCCGCATCGTCGAGGCGTACGGCGACCAGCTGGACGCGGACGATCTGACCACCCTCGCCCGCCTGACCGACCCGCACGACGCGGTTGGCCTCGCCCGCCGCCCGGACGCCTTCCTGCTGGCGGTCCAGACGGTGCATGTGGCCCGCGGCGTGGTGGGCCGGGGCAGGGGCCGTTGACGGTTGCGGTCGGAGGGCGCTTTCCCGAGACCTTAGGTTCTGCCGGGGATGTGCTCAGGCCGCGCGGCCGGCGGTGACCAGCCACCCCGTGCCGCGCAGCCGCACCCCGTCGCCGTCCTCGTGCCCGCGCAGGGCGTCCGTCAGGGCGGTACGGGCGCGGTCCTGGACCTCGGGTGCGACCTGGCCGGTCAGGTGGCGGCCTGGGCCGGAGTCCAGCAGCAGCGCGGCCGCGTCGCCGGCGTCCCGGCCCCAGGTGCCGTACCCCGTCGCACGGTTCGCGGTGATGTCCGTGAAGCCGGCCGCGGACAGCACCTCGCGGATGCGCTCCGGGTCGGCCAGGGAGAACATGCCCGGGGTGCCCGGTACGCCGAAGTCCCCGACGGGCAGGTATGTGCGCAGCGCCGTCACGGCCTGCAGCCATTCATTGCCCTCGGGGCCCGCACCGCAGACGAACGCCATCCGGCCACCGGGGCGCAGAGCGCGGCGGAGATTGCCGAAGGCGGCGACCGGGTCGGCGAAGAACATCACGCCGAAGCGGCTGATCACGACGTCGAAGCCGGCCGTCGGGAGGGGGTGGGTCTGTGCGTCGCCCTGCTCGAAGGTCACGTTCGCGAGCCGCTCCTGCGCCGTGGACGCGCGGGCGCGCTCCAGCATCGGGCCGGACAGATCGAGCCCCATGGCCCGCCCGCCGGCCGCCCGGCGCCCGGCCAGCCGGGTCGTGCAGCCCGCGCCGCAGCCCACATCGAGCACATGGTCCCGCGCGCCGATCGCCGCGGCGGCGAACAGTGCCTCGTTGAAGCCCGCGTTGACCGCATCCCAGCGGTCCTGATTGCGGGCCCAGTGGGTGCCCTCGTAACCGTTCCATGCCGTCTCCTGCGCGGTGTTGACGCTCTGCTGCATGCCGGCGGACCTCCTGGGGCGTGGGCTGTCCACGCCTAGTATGGGCACGTGCCCATACGGTATGGGCGCGCGCCCATACTGGCAACCCCCGCCGCGCATAAGCTGGCCTGCGGGCAACGGTGCGGTATCGGCCACCGGCCCCGTACGAAGGAAAAGAGGTCCCAGGTCCGATGTCTCCGCGTGGCGTGGCCATCCCCGACGTCCGCGAGCGGCTGTTCGCCGCCGCCGAGCAGGTGCTCGCGCGGGAGGGCCCAGGGGGGCTGACGGGGCGGGCGATCACCACCGAGGCGGGCTGCGCCAAGGGGCTGCTGAACACGCACTTCGCCGGGCTGGACGAGTTCATCGCCGAGCTCTGCCTGGACCGGTTCGCACGCACCGCCCGCGCGGCCGGGGAACTCCCCGCGCGGGCAGGCAAGGACACGATCGCGGAGAACCTTCTCTCCGTCGCGCTCGTCCTGCTGGACTCCGCGGGCCCCGCCGCCGCGAGCCTCGCGCTCACCCGGCCCGCCGCCTTCCTGCGCGTACGCGAGGCGCTGGAAGGGGGTGCGCCGGGCTTCGCGGCGGTCGAGGAGGCGGTCGCCGCCTATCTGCGGGCCGAACAGCGACTGGGCCGCCTTGCACCGGACGCCGACACCGGCGCGATCGCCCTCGCCCTCGTCGGCACCGTCCACCATCTCCTCATGACCGGCTGGTCCGGCGCCCCGGACCCGCGCACCCAGGCGGAGCGGCTGGTGGCGATGCTGGCCGGGGCTGTGGGGCCCGTGCGCTGACTCCCTTCGGATACGGGACGAGGCCGACCGCGGAGCCGGCCGGTCCGGAACGAGCTCGCCCCGCTGTCTGCTCCTGCGTCAACTCTCGTTCATCGGCTTCGGGTTGATCAGGGCGAAGGGGGCGCCCTGCGGGTCCTTCACGACGGCCATCCGTCCGGCGACCATGTGGAACGGCGACTTGAGCACCGTCCCGCCGGCCTCCTGCAGTGCGGCGACGGTCGCGTCGGTGTCCGGCACCGAGAAGTACGTCAGCCAGTGGGAGGGAGTGCCCTCGGGAATTCCTTCGGGCATCGCCTGCATTCCGCCCACCGGGCGTCCGCCCACGCTGAGCGAGAAGTAGCCCTCGGCGCCTTCCATGTCCATGGGGGCGGACTGTATGCCGAGCGCCGTCTCGTAGAAGGCGCCCGCGGCATCCCGGTCGGTGGTGTTGAGCTCGTTCCAGATCACGGCGCCGCTCTCGTTGACGATTCCGGCGCCGGGGAAGTCGCGGGGCTGCCAGACGCCGAAGACGGCTCCGGTGGGGTCGGCCGCGATGCACATCCGGCCGATGGTCATCACGTCCATGACGGGCATCAGCACCGTGCCGCCCGCGGAATTGACCGCCTGCTCGGTGGCCTCCGCGTCGTCCGACGTCAGATACGTGGTCCATACCGTCGGCGGCGCGGGCTGGCCGCCCATCGCGACCGCGGCCATGATGCCGGCCACCGGTTTGCCCTTGAGCTCGCACACGGCGTATCCGCCGGTCTCCGACGGTCCGATCTCTCCGGTCCAGCCGAACAGGCCGGAGTAGAAATCAAGGGCGGCCTGCTGGTCAGGGGCTGCGAGATCGACCCAGCAGGGGGTTCCGGGCGCGTAGGGAGCGGTGACTTCAGGCATCGTTGCCTCCTCGATGGGGGACCACCCGCTCTCTCCACACTTGCCGCCGCCCTCCCGCCCCGCCACTCGGCAGCCGGTCCGCCGCCCCGTACAGGGCGGTGGACCCCGTCGCCTCAGGCCACCTCGAAGGTGGCCGGGTCCGGGCCGAGGCGGTTGCCCGCGTCGAGGCCGGCGAGAGTGCGCAGACCGGCGTCGTCCAGCGCGAAGCCGAAGACGTCGATGTTCTCCCGGATCCGGGACGGGGGGCAAGACCTCCGTCGTCCCGGCGGTCAACCAGCGCCAACGGAGCCTGACGGGGCGCGGCGGCCGCGAAGGGCGGGGGAACAGGGCCCCGGGCGGTGATTCCGGAGTCTTGCAGGACGGGGCGTTCGACTCGGCCCCGCTGCGCGGCATCCGTCAGCCTCGCCGTCGGCCTCTCCATGACGGCCATCCGGGCACGGCGGCATCGGTGTGAACTCTTCGCGACAGGCCGTAGCCGTCCGTCTTGCTTCCGCTGGGAGGGCAAGACGGGGCTGGTCGGCGCTCAGCGAGACGCAATGCTCGGAGGAGGCTTCCGGGGAAAAGCAACGATCACGAGCGATACGGCGCGTGACCGGTGGCCTTCCCCGCTCGCTGCGTGCTCACGACCGCTTCGTGGGAGTGCGTACCGCGCCCTCCCCGCTCGCGAGCTTCCATTCGCGGTTCCACGGGCCGAGCGGAATCCTCCGTTCGAAGACCGGCGTGCCGAAGACGTCCAGATGGGCCCAGAGGGCCCCGGACAGATCGACCCCGCCGAACGCTGCCCACTTGCCGGCGAGTGCACCCGTACCGTTCGAGTCACCCGTCGCCGTGCCCTTCACCTCGGCTCGCAGATACGGGGCCACCGTGCCGGTCACGCCCACGCTGCCGTAGAGGCCGACACTTGCGTCGGCGCCGAGCGCGGCCTTGACCTTGCCGGCCGCGGTCGCGGTCGCCGTCACCGGCGTCCCGTTCATGTGCGCCTTCGCGATCGGCGTCCAGCCCTTGGCGCGGTTGTACGAACCGCCGATCCGGAAGCCGCCCTTGACCTTCTGCTCGACGTCGACGCTCGCCTTTCCGTCCGCATCGACCTGGAGGTAGCAGGTGAGGTCGAGGTTGACCACGACGGGCACCGGGCCGACCTGGATGACAGGGTCGGCGTGCAGCTTGGCGAACGGTATCCGCAGCGGCTTGCCGTCCGCGGTGGAGGCGGCCGCCTGCCCCTTGAGTTCCCACCGCGAGGACCAGTCGCCGGACAGGCTCAGCGACGCCGTGCCCGGCGTGCCGGAGGTGATCCCCTTGCCGTCGTAGGAGAAGTCGACCTCGGGGGCGAGCTGGACGAAGCCCGAGGCGGAGGCGTCGACGGAGCCGGCGGAGCCCTTCACCGTGGGGAGCGCGGCGCTGACGTCGATCCGCAGACTGCCCAGCGGCAGCTGCGCGCCCTTGGGCCCGAAGTGCATCTTGCCGGTCTTCGCCCAGGAGACCTTCACCTTCGGGGCGAGCGGCTCGACCTTCACCGCGGAGGGGTCGACGGGCACCTGCCCCTTTGCCGTGGAGCCGCCCAGCAGGGCGCCCAGCGAGGCCGGGGCGGTCTTGACCTCGGTGCCCTTCCCGGTCTTTCCCACCACCTTGGTGACCTTGGCCAGTACGCCGTGGGGCGCGCCGGGAGCGGGGGCACTGGCGATGACGTCCCCGACGGCAACGGGCGCCGCCGGCTTTGTCGTCGCTTCCTTGCCCTTCGGCGGAGTGCCGGCGTCGGGCCCGGAAATGACGGCCCGTCCGCTCCGCTTGTCGAACTCGGCGACCTTCAGCGACGACTTGGCCGCGGGCTTCCCTCCCGCGTCAGGGGTCGCCACGGCACTGGGCGCACCGTCCCCTGCGGGCCTTGCTGCCACGGCAAGCGGCGGCTAGGTGGTGGCGGCCCCGGTGGCGGCCACCGGTTCCTTGGGGTCGGCCGGCCCGGCGGCGGAGGGCCCGGAGGACCCCGCCGAACATCCGGTGGCGAGCAGGGAGACGGCGGCCAGCGCCGGTATCACGGCATACCTGGTGGTCTTGCGCACAGTTGAATCCTTGGGAGCGTGACGTGGGGACGGCCGAAGGGAGTTGGCACTACGGCCGAGTCATTACTCGCAGGTAACGATGGGCATGATCGTGCCATGGGTCACGCACCCGCTGGACCGATGCACCGGCCACGCGGGGATGATCTGGATCACATCAGCGGCGCAACTCCGGGCGATGGGCCTGTCATTGATGCCTGGCTCCTGATGCCTGGCGCCTGGCTCCTGAGGCTGTGGTGAAGCCGTCATCGATTCGGCGGGCGCCCATCGGCCCGGGGCAGATGACCCTCCGCGAACTGGGCTATGCCAGCCTGATCAAGCAGCACCCGCAGCCCACTCCCTCAGCTGCGCCAGCACACCGCGAGTCAGCTCACCCGGCTCCCCATCCAGGTCGCTGCGGTCGAGCACTGCCTCGTTGAGCTGTCGCCAGTCCACGCTGTCGAGGAACCCGATCACCACATGCCGCACGTCGGCCGGCTCCGCCAGCACTTCAGCCAGGCCCTCGAACTGCATGCCCTTCCAGCCCTGCTGCACATACAGCGTGACCTCCGGGCCCTCGTCGAGAGTCTGCGTGATCCGGTACGTCTCCACAGCGGAAGTCACATCCTGGCCGTCGATCTCGATGACCGTGGGCTTGTGTGGGCTCGTGGCAAGCCGGACACGGCGTGGCTCCTGCTCCAGATACGTGCTCATGATGCGGAGCCTCGGTGTGCCGAGCATGCGTCCGACCTGCACCAGCACGCGCAGTTGCTACCTACGGGCGGCGAGGAAGCCGTCAGCCCGGCGTCGCCACCATCAGCGTTTCGCGGGCCACGCTCGCCCGTCGGCACGGTGGCCGGGGTAGCCGCCCGACGAAGGCAGCCGCCCCGGCCATCGCACGTTCAGTGCTCGACGGAGGTGCGGCGCCGGCTCGCGACAATCAAGCCGGCACCCGCGCCGAGGGCGATGGCAGTACCACCGACCGCCCACGAGGTAACCGACCCGGCTCCCGTGCTGGCCAGTTCACCGCTGCCACCGGGCGGAGTGATGCTGCTCCGGGAAGACACAGCGGCGGGCTTAGCGACCTCACCGCTGACCTGCTTCGGCCGGTCGTCGGTAGTCACCTTGGTGGCCTTACCGTCGTTGTCGGGCTTGGCGTTGGCGTCGTCCGCTGTCTCCGGCGCGGGCTTCTTCTTGGCGGCGTCCTCAGCCGCCTTGTCCTCGGCGCGGGCCTCGTACTGGCCAACCTCCAGGAAGTGCCGGATGTCTTCGGGGGTGCCGCGCAACGCCTTCTTGGCGGCGGCCTTCACCGCGGGGCCGCCAACGCTGTAGATCTGGACGGCACGTACCCGATCGTCGGCCGCACGGGCCTCGTACTGGCCGACTTCCAGAAAGTGCCGGATGTCTTCCGCTGTGCCGTCCAGGGCCTTGCGGCCGGCTGCCTTCACCGACGGACCACCAGAGTGGATGATCTGGGCGACGCGAACCCGGTCATCCTCATCCTTGGCTCGACGCCAGCCCGATTTCAGGAAGCGCACGCGGTCCTCAGGGGTGCCGTTCATCGCCTTCTCTGCGGCCTCGCGGACTCCCCGGCCCGTGTCCTTTTGCGCAAGGATCTTCAAGATCGCAAAGCGGTTGTCCTCGTCGCGTGCCTTGTACTGGCCGGTTTCGAGGAAGTGACGCATGTCCTGCGCGGTGCCGTTGAGCGCCTTCTGCGCCGCGGTCCGGAGCCCCTTGCCGATGTTCTCGTCGGCCAGAATCCTGAGGATCGCGATCCGGTCCTCTTCCGCCGAAGCGGCGTCCGCCGACTCGTTCGGCTTCACGTCCGATGCCTTGTCGGGTGCCGAGGTGGCGGCCGAAGGGGTACCGCTGGCGGCAACCGCCGGGGAGGCGAACAGGACGGTCGGGGCTATCGCGGCAGCGGCAACGACGGCCGAAACACGAGGGAAATTCACGTAGTACACCGATTTTTCTAAGAAAGATCCAAAAAATGACACCCCAGGGTAAATCAGACATGGAGCGCGTTGGTCACCGGCCCGGCGCCTGGAGGCCCGCGCCAAGACGGATGCCGTAACCGCCTCGATGGGGACGCGGATCCAGCCGCTGTCTTCTTGGCTGCGTACGGCGGCGAACATCCATCCCTTCGAGCTGCTGGCTGCTTCTCGAATCCGCTCCGCCCCTCCACACCGCGAGGGGCGGAGCACTCGCGACTGGCCCAGTGTTGATCGTTCACTCCTGTGACCGTTACGAACACGGTGCCAACGCACGAGCCCAGCTTCATAGGATCCCGCTATGAGCATTGGCCTTGCGGTTCTGTTTGTGGTGATCGGCGCCTGCGTGCTGTTCGATATCGGAGGGTTCATAAGACGCAGGTGTGGCCAGGTGCAGCGCAAAGCAGCCGACCGACACCGCGAGATGCAGTGGAGCCATGGACGCCTTGAGACTCCGTACATTCCGATGTTGTCCGTACGGCCTGCGTTCATCCGTGCCCTTGGGCTTCCCCTCCTCATCGTGGGAGCCCTACTTGCCCTGCTGCATCTCGACTAGCCACGTCTCTCTCATCACCACCGGATGCCGGTGGGGAACCGGTGGCGCTGACCGGCACTTCGTCCGGCAGTCGCAGCTGAGGGAGCGGCCTTGGAGGCGGTTGGCGTATCAGCGGATCAAGCCTTAGGTTCAGCAGTCATGGGGGAATTCGAACATACGGGGAAGACGGGCAGCAGTGCCCTTCGCACCAAGCGGCTCTGGGCAGTTGTCGCGCTGGGAACGGCCGCGCTGCTTGTCGCTGCCTGGGCCACGGTGAACGACAAGTGGCTGTGGAGCGGCCTGCCCGACCGGGCGTGCTGGAGCTCCATCGACCGGTCGCTGCTGACAAAGGCGGCACCGCCCGGCGACGGGTCCTGGGAGGTCGAGGAGATGAAGGACGAGTGGGGCGACCCGGAGTGCACGGTGCAGAGGGGCGAGTGGCGGTTAAAGGCCACCGTGATGAAGACACCTCTCAAGGCGCATCTGTGGTGGACCCTCGGCAGGATCTCGCTGCCCCATGACCTGCCCGGGATGATCAAAGTGAACGGCGATCGCGTGGACGGCTGGCTCCGTCTGCCGCAGTGCCGCAAAAAGCTGGTGAACGTCAACGTCCCCGGCGCGGAAGCGGACCGGCGCGCCGCCGCGGACCTCGCTGCCAGGACTCTGCTCGCCGTCGGCAACTCCCAGATCGCGAAATGCGGCGGCAAGCCCTTCCCTGTGCCCAGGAGTTTCGACTGGCCCGCGCTGAAGCCCGTCCATCTACCCCGAGGAGAGTCGCCCTGCGGCGTGGCAGACGCCAAGACCGTACGGAGGTGGGCCCGCGGAGAGGTGTCCCAGCTCGGCGCCTTGGATGATGTCCCGGCCAGCAGGTGCACGGCTCTTGAGCATGGCGAGGAGGAGCACGGCCTCGGACTCTTCTCGGCGGTCGTCCTGCGTGACAGGGCGACGCTGGACGCCTTCTCGCCGACCGGCATCCGGGCCGAAGTGCTGGTGTCACCCGGCAGGTCCCTGAAGCTGACCGGCGAGGATCTGCGCTTTGACCGCGATGCCGTCACGGCTCTGCTGTGCGCCAAAGGCCGCGGGAGCCGGTATGTGCACGTATTCGCCTCGGGTACGGATGCCCAGTATGCGGCGATCAAGCGCGCCGTCCTGAACAAGGTCGCCGCCACCATGGGCTGTCGCTGATACGGCGGACGCCTACAGCGGCGTGACGCCGGTCGTCACGCCTCATGCGTGTGAAGTGCCGGGTGGTCCGCTGGTTGTGGGGCCGTGGATTGGCGGCTTGTCAGCCGGTCTGCTACGGCGTGAAGTGTCCTCTCGACGGCGACGGGCGTGCAGTTGCACCGTGGTCAGCAGGTCGTGGAGCGCCGCTGGCGTGTCGTCTGGCGTCGCTTCACTGTCGAGCTGGGCGATCCGACGTTCCAGGGCCGCGACATTGGCGGAGTTGTCGATGGTGGCGACTCCGTTGACCGTGACCTTCAGCGGCAAGGCGACGAGCGCAGCGACGCGTTCGTGCAGCACTTCAAGGGCGACGGCTCTGGCTGAGTGCAGACGCTCGTATCGGGCCGCGAGGTCATCGGAGTTGAGGTCCGGGCCGAGCTGGGCCTGAAGCCAGCGCAGTACATCGCTGTTCACATGATTCCTGGTCAAGTAGGCGGCGGGAAGAAGCGAGGGAATTCGCTCCTACCCGCCGCGCGGGCCGGCCTTAGGCGGGCTTCGCCTTCCGGGCGGGCTTACTGGGGGCCGATACCTGGGCGGGCGGCTGTCCGTCCTCCCCGCAGCGCGGGTTGGTGATCTGCTCGGCGATCAACGGATCCGTGACCTGCTCACCCGGGAGCAGCACCACAGGGACGCGCTCCCTCGGATCGAGGGCGTGGACGGCGGCGGCCCAAGGTGCCGAGGGATTGCGCCGCGGGGCTCACAGGACGGTCGCCGTGATGTGGCAGTCCGGCGAGTACAGGACAGGCATCGCCATCGCCGCGCCCTTGGTCCAGATCTGAACGGGGTCGTCTTCGACATCTCGAGTGATGACGATGCCGGGCGCGTCCTCCCGTTCGATCTGCGGGGTCGTACCGCGCGACAGGGCCAGGGACTCCGTGGTGGTGGCGTACTGGGTCTGGCCCCACTTTGCCCGGTCGGGCGGCAGCATGATCCACCGGTCCTCGGGCAGTACCCGCTTGGCCACGTCGTCCTGCCACACCTGCGCCTTGTAGAAGGTCACCGGCGGCAGGTCGTATGTGCCGCGGACGGAGTTGACCTGCTGCGGGTTCAGCGTCGCCGTCGCCGTCGGCGTCTGCCCGCCGGCCGGAGTGCCGTAATACGCCGCCCGATAGGCGCCGTTGGACGCGAGGTGAGACCAGGCCTTGCGGCTGGTGAGCACCATCTCCCGGGGCTGGAGCGCCGATGGAGTCCAGGTAGTCGATCCAGCGCAACTCGTCCGCGATCGGGTCGGCGTCGGGTGAGGATCACGGCTTCGGCGCGGTCGGCATGTTGGCCTGCGGTACGCCGTGGTCGACCTCGACGGTCAGGCCGTTCTCGTCCTGGAGCGAGAACCTTCCGTCGAGGAGGACGTCGCCCGCGGCCAGCTCCAGCCGGGACCGAATGGCCGCGACGTGGCGCTCAACGTCGTCGTAGAGGAGTTCCACGAGACGGTCCTCGTCGGCGCCGCGGGACGCGTCGAGGAACAGCTGCTCCATCTCGTCGATGAGGAGCTTCTGGCCGAGCGCGGGCAGGGTGCCCTCGGTCTGCGTGGACTCGGCGTGCCGCTTCGCGAACGGCACGCTCGTCGAGTAGGCGCGGAAGGAGGCGGCATTCACGCGGCGCTTGGTCTGCCGTACCCGCCACTTGATGTCGTGGACCTGCGTCTCGGGGAACACCGACTGAGTGAGCAGGAAGTCCTGCTGGGAGGGAATCGCGCGGGCGTAGACAGTCAGGTCGGCGACGCTGACGTCGTCAGGAGGTCGGCGATGCTCACTCGCTCACCACCCCGAGGAACCGGAACTGCGCACCGGCGGGATGGGGCGCGATCATCGCCGGGTTGATGCCGCCGGGGGTCTTGGCTGTGTTGACGGTGCCGTGCCAGAACAGGGCGGCCGGCACCTTGGTGACACCGGGCGTGAACGGCGCCTCGGCATATACGAGGCCGGCGAACACCTCGCGCCCGTCCTCCGCTGCCGGTCGTACGGGCCGTACAGGCCGGAGGCGCTGATGCCGCCGACCGGGACGCCGGAACGCACATAGCCGTGTGGCTGGACCGCGGACGGCTCCACGTAGTGGGTGTCCTTGGCGAGCTTCGAAAGGTCGAGGGTGATGGATTCCGTGGAGTCGGTGCCATGCCGGGAGGCGAGCCAGTCCCGGTTGGCGGTCACCGTGACGGAGGTGGTGTACGGCTGGATCAACGCCACTGCTCCTGGTGATGCTGGGGCGGTCGCACACTCACCGGGCGGTGGCGCGGTCCACGAGAAGACAGGGGCGTGGTCCCCAAGCAGCCCAGCGGGGCGTGGAGTTACGCTGTCGGGATCAGTCCACGCCGTCGCGCCATCTCAGCGCCCGCCGCTCCCGGCTTACGGTCGGCCGACGTCGGACGCGGTGGCGGCACGGAAGCGGGCGCACCCCCAGGAGCAGGCGGGGCCTGCCGTGCGGCCGCGGAGAACAGTGCGGGCGGCCGTCGAGCGTGGTGGCCATCGCGGGCTTGTAGTTCAGCCACGACCAGGCATCCGTGAGGAAGGTACGCAGGCCCACGGAGGATGGATCCCTTCGCCAGCCCCGCGCCATCTTCAGCGTAGGCGAGCCAGCGACTGGCGACACCTCTCCGTGGCCATGGTCCCTGCGGGGCCGGGATGAGTCCCTGGCAGACACGGTGTGTTCCCTCGAGGGATGCCGCTGAGCCAAGTGCGGAAAGCCGTGGCCCTGTGCCATCCGCGAAGGGACAGGGGTACCCGAACCGGCACGGCCGGCGAGTACGGCCTGGGCACCGGCGCCGGCCAGGAACGAGACCCAGGCTGCGATGGCCAGAAGCTCCCTTGCTGGCCTTCCGCCAGGGCACTAGCTTCGCCGTGCCCCGCCCATTTTGGCGGTGCGCATTCCGCGGCCGCGAGCCATCCGTTCTGATATCGCGACTCTGGCCCCGGAAGGACTGACAACCGAAGGGATCTGCCCGATGGACCAGAACCCGACCGCCCCCTGGGGCTTATCGCGACTCGCCCCGTCCTCGCCAGCAGAGGAGCTCCCCGAAGTAACTGCCGAGCTGGACCCCACCTCACAGACTGCTCGGTATCTCGACGCGACGGGCAAGCCAGCGGAGATCGACCCGCAGAGTGCTGGCCGATGCGGTGCACCCGCCACCCGGTCGGGAACCGCACCTGACGTCTCCTCGGACGACACCGTGTCCGACGGCGACCAGGGCACCTACTGACGTGGAATTCCCTCCAGTCCTTGCCGTGACCTCGCTCGATGACGTCACCTCGGATCTGGTGCTGGAGGAGCTGTACGGCCGGGGAGTCCCGGTCGTACGGCTCGATCCGGGCACCGATTTCACCACTGGAACCGCCATGGCCGCCCACTTCGACAACGAAGGCCCGAGCGGCCCGCTGCGCACCCCTAGCCGCCACCTCGACCTGTCAGCCGTACGCTCCGTCTACTGGCGCCGGCCCACGCCATATGGCGGTGCACAACCGGCGACCGCATCCGCCGAGGCCCGTTTCGTCAACTCCCAGGCCCGAGCCGGATACGGCGGAACCCTCGCCGCACTCCCCGGCGCCCTCTACATCAACCACCCCTGGCGCAACCGCGATGCCGAGTACAAACCCGCACAGCTCGCCACTGCCGCACACGTCGGGCTCGACCTGCCCCCCACCCTCATCACCAACGACCCCGACGCGGCCAAACGCTTTGTTGCTCGGCACGCCCCGGCCGTCTACAAGCCCGTATACGCGGTGCACGTCAGCCCGGACAGCGCCGGTGCCCCCGCTCGGACCATCTGGGTACGCACCGTCGACCCCGGTGAGATCGACGACGGCGTGGCTGCCTGCCCTCACCTCTTCCAGGCATGCGTCCCCAAGGTTGCGGACGTCCGACTCGCCGCCGTCGGCGATCAGCTCTTCGCCACCCGCATCGACATCGACGGCGATCATCTCGACTGGCGTCAGGACTACAACGTCCTGACGTATTCACCCGTCGAGACGCCCCCTGCCATGCGGAGTGCCGTCCGCGCCTACCTCGACGCCTTTGGTCTCGTCTTTGGAGCGTTCGACTTCGCTGTGCGTGACGACGGGCGGTGGATCTGGCTGGAGACCAATCCGAACGGACAGTGGGCCTTCGTCGATGAGCCGACATGCCGGGCGATTGCCACCGCACTCGCCGACCACCTTCAACAAGGCGCCGCCCGGTAGACCGAACCGTCCGCTGTCCGCTGTCCGCTGTCCGCTGTCCGCTGTCCGCGGGCCTCGGAGGCCGGCAGCGGGCTCGGTCACGTTCCGTTTCCAGGGCGCTGACCCTTCAGGCGGAGCGTTTGTCGACGAGTGGCGGCAGCGGATGACGATCCATGAGCAGTCGGATGTTTGCGAGAAATGACGGTGTAGCAGTGTCCGGACCAGTTACGCACACTCACTGCGTAGGGCTCGTGATCATTAGCTCTTGGGGGGCCGGGCCGGTTCTTCGCCCGGGGCCCTCACTCTGACCGCCCATACGTGCCTGACGAGATGCCTTACCCGCCGGATCGCGCGGCCTTCGCTGGTGTGACCAATGTGTCGCGCGAAGGGCAGGCGAGCTCAACACGGGGTCCCGCTGAGGGAGACGAGCGGGCGTTGTCCTGAAGAGCACGGAGTCCGGGCGAGTGGTATGCGAGCAATCTGGTGATGCGCGAGCATGACGACGCCGTGGTCGGCGGCCCCATCGGAGCGCATCTGGCCAGTTGGCGGCGGCGCCGGGGAGTGACCAGAGACGCGCTCGCTGCCCGTACCCGACTCGATGCTGCGGTCCTGGCGGATCTGGAGACGGGCCGGGACTGGGGCGACCGCCGCGGTCTGCTGGCTACGTTGGCCACTGCCCTACGCCTGGACATCAGCGAGCTGACCGGTCAGCCCTACCCGCCGAGTCGGGACGAGCACGCGACGGTGCGCGCGGTCGCCTTCCACCTGCGGCGTCAGCTGGCCGCGGGCGCCCGGCAGCAGGGGGCCGGCCATTTCGATCGACGACCTGGACGCCCGCACCGCGGAAGCGCGGGCCGTGGCAGAGGCCGGTGATGAGCATGCCCTCGCGCTCGCGCTACCGGAATTGGTGGGGGCAACGGACTGGATGGTCACCACTGCCTCGGCGACCGAGCAAGAGGAGGCCGTACGGCTGCGGGTGGACGCGCACGTCCTCGCCGCCGGACTGCTGAGGCGCACCGGCTACAAGGATCTGGCCTGGATGCTGCTGCACCGGGCTCGCCCTGGAGCCCGTGAGCCGCTGCCGGTCCTCGTCGAGGAGGTGCGGCTGCTGATCGACCTGGTGCTGCCGGAGTACGCTCTGGCCCGTGCGGCCCGCGCCCAGGATGCCGGAGACCACCCGGACCTGCCGACGCCGGCTGCTGTCGCCCATGCGATGGCCGGACGTCGCCGCCAGGCCGAGGACTTGCCGGCAGTGGCCGACCAGCAGGCTGCTGATGAGCAAACTCAGGCGCGGTTGTCAGTGGCCCGGGCCGCGGTCGCCATTGAAGACAGTGCTTTCGAGGAGGCCGCTGACCACGCACGCGCGGCGGACCGGGCCGTGCTGCCGCCGGCCGCCCGTTCCCATCCGCTGACGTTCGCTGCCACGACGGAGGCCCGCCAGGGCCGCATCACTCAGGCTGCCGCCCACCTGGTCGAGGCCGAGGCCGCGGCACCGCTGCGGCTGCGGCTGGACCCCTTCGCCCGGGAGGCGATCGCTGTGCTTGCCGCCCGGACCAGTGATACAGGCCAGGCCACGGCGATGCGGAGTCCGGCTGAGCGGGCTGGGCTGAGGTGACGGTGGCCCGGCGGGGGGATGGGCGTGATTACCTCCCCCGTACTCCCGTCCTTGCAGTAGGCGGGCCGCGTGACTTCCTCACGAACACATCGAGGGCCCCCACGAGTCACCTGCGTCGGCTCCGTAAAGTGTGGGCTATGTCGGCGGATTCCCCTCTTATACAGAGCATGCGTGCGGCCGTTGCGGCGGCGCCCGATGACGTGCCCCTGCGGCTGCACCTGGCCGAGTTGCTGCTGGCTGCGGGGCACGGTGATGCCGCGGTGGGGGAGGTCTCCGTGGCGTTGCAGCACGCGCCCGGTGATGTCCAGGCACGCGAGTTGATGGTCCGAGCCCTGACAGGTACCCCGGCAATCACGCCCGGCGAAGCCGCTCCGCCCGCGTCACTGCAGGCACCAGTGCCCGGCCAATCTTCCGCTCCCGCCCCTGCCGCCGTGCCATCACCGGCCCCGGTGCCGGAGCAGCCACCGGCCTCTGCGGCAGAACCGCCGCAGGACCCCGCGGCCGGGCACGCTCCGGCGCCGACCCCCGCCTCGCGCCCGGGCTTCGACTGGAAGGCAGCCGAAGACCAGGTCGGCGATGCCGTGCCACCCCGGTTCGTTCAGGCGCCGGTCACCGTGGACGGCAGCGGCGATCCCGGGGACGCCGCCGCCTGGGAGGTGGAGCGGCCCGGCGCCGTCCGCCTCGCCGATGTGGGCGGTATGCAGGAGGTCAAGGAGCGGCTGGAGGCCGCCTTTCTGGCGCCGTTGCGCAATCCGGAGCTGCGCCGCCTGTACGGCAAGAGCTTGCGCGGCGGCCTGCTGCTGTACGGGCCGCCCGGCTGCGGCAAGACCTTCATCGCGCGGGCCGTCGCCGGTGAACTCGGGGCCAGCTTCCTGTCCGTGTCGGTCAACGACGTGCTCGACATGTGGATCGGCAACTCCGAGCGCAATATGCACGAGCTCTTTCAAACGGCCCGGCGCCAGGCTCCGTGCGTGGTCTTCCTGGACGAACTGGACGCGCTCGGCGGGAAGCGCAGTCGCACCCAGAGCGCGGGTATGCGTAACACCGTCAACCAGTTGCTGACCGAGCTGGACGGCGTCGAGGCGGCGGCGAACGAGGGCGTGTTCGTGCTCGCGGCCACCAATGTGCCCTGGGACGTGGACATCGCCCTGCGCCGCCCCGGCCGGCTGGACCGGACTTTGCTGGTGCTGCCGCCCGACGGACCGGCCCGGGAAGCGATTCTCCGCTACCACCTGCGGGAACGGCCCATCGAGAACGTCGACCTCGGCAAGCTCGTCAAGGCCACCGACGGCCTGTCCGGCGCCGATCTGGCCCATGTGTGCGAGGCCGCGGCCGAGTACGCGTTGCTGGACTCGGCCCGTACGGGGACCGTACGCCTGATCGGGATGAAGGACCTGCTGGCCGCGGCGGGGCAGATCGCGCCCTCGACGGAGCCATGGTTCGCGGCCGCCCGCAATGTCGCGATGTACGCCAACGACGGCGGGATGTACGACGACCTGGTGGCCTATCTGAAGAAGAAGCGGAAGCTGTGACCGAACTGAACCCGGCCGTCGAACAGGCCGAGGCCCTCATCGATTTCGATCGATACGAACAGGCCCGGGCCTTGCTGTCGCAGCATCTTGCCGAAGACCCTCACGACCTACGCGCCTGGGTCAAGATCGGCTACTGCCATCTGAACACGCAGCAGCCGGAGCAGGCATTGGCGGCGGCGGACGAGGCTCTCAAACTCGACCCCGAGGACTACTTCGCACTCATCCTGCGCGGTCAGGCCTTGCACGAAGTGCCCAGCAGAGATTGGTTCGAGGTCGAGTCTGTAGTGCGCGAAGCGGTCCGCGTCGACCCGCATCACTGGTACGGCTATGCGAAGCTTGCCGACGCCGTGTCCCGTACTTCGGTGCTCCGATACGTTCAGACAACCGGCATCACCGATCTCCGGAACCATGACCTCAGCCACGTCCTGCGCGAGGCGTCCGACCTGGCCACGGAGGCGCTGCGGCTGGGCCCCGAGGAGGTCTACGCTCACGTAGTCGCCGGGCGGATCGCCGACTGGTCGGGCAACACCACCCTCGCCGACCAGTTCGACCTCGCCATCCTCCGCCTCGACCCCACTCACGCCGAGGCCCTGGCCCGGCAGACTCAGAAGGCCGCCAACGCCCCGGGCATCAAGGCCGCCCGAGCCGCCGACCTCTACGCCACCGGGCTTGCCGCCGCACCGGACTCCACCGAGCTGCAGCGCGGCCTCGACCAGGCCACCTACCGCATGCTGCGCGGCGTGCGGTGGCTCGCCCTGCTCTGTGTCGGCTTCGCCGGGTCGGGGATGGACCTGTTCGCCGTCGAGGGCAAGGTACAGCGGGAGTTGCCGGTCCCACTCGGCCAGCGTCTGTGGTTCCTCGTGGTGACGACCGCCATCTGGCTCGTCGGCGCCCTGCTGCGCTACCGGCGGCGGCGCGCCGGCGTCCGGCTCAACGTGCAGTCACTGATACGCCGCCGCCTGTGGGCCCGTATCGTGCTGGGCCAGGCGGCCTGGGCCATGGTGTGCGCCCTGCTGATCGCCGAAATCCCCTGGACGGAAAGGCCGTTGCCGCAGGTGCTGTTCTGGGCAGGGCTCGCGCCGACGTTCGCCACGGTCTGGTTCGACCGGAAAAAGACCCGCTGAAGAACGGTCTGAGCCACAGAGGTCCGGACTCCGGTCCCGCACGTGCATAGCGGCTGTCCCTCGCGGATTGTTCGCTCGTGACATCCCCACCGTGAACGGCGGAATCACCCGCCCCGCCCCGAGCCCATTGCCATCCACGTGTTCGCGAGGAAGTCCCCTTGAAGTTCTCCCCTCGGCTTGGACACCTGGACACCTGGACACTGGGACGTGTGAGCCCAGGGAAAGCAGTGCCAGGTGGGAAGTAACTGCACAAAGCGGTACTCGGCGGAGTCCAGGCGGGACGCAGTCGCGCTGGTCGACTCCTGCGGGAAGACGGTGCCGAGACCTGGCCACCCGCGAAATCGTCGGCTACCCCATGGCCGACCACCACCGCGCCACCCTGGTCGTCGACGCACTGAGAATGACAGCGGGCCGCGGCCGGCTAAAGCCTGGCTGCATCGCGCACTCGGACCGCGGCAGCCAAGACACCTCGGATGAACTCCGCCGAGAAATAGGCACGTTGAACATGCGGCAGAGCATGGGACGGACAGGCTCCTGTGACGACAACGCGGCAGCGGAGAGTTTCTTTGCCGTGCTGAAGGAAGAGAGCGGAACCCGAATATGGCCCGACCGGGCCACCGCCCGAGCGGAGATCTTCTCCTTCATCGAGACCTTCTATAACCGCCGGCGCCTGCGCAAGCACCCCGAGCGGGGCTACCTCACCCCCCCTTGAGACACGCCGGCGACACGAACAAGGCCACGCCCTCGCGGCACAGACATGGAGTGTCCAAGCGCACGGGGGAACTTCACCGCCGAACCTCCCCCAGTGAGATCGTCACGACCTTGCTCGTGCGCACCAGGTCGCTTCCGCCTCGCTCGGGTCAATGCACGCGGCATGCCTTGGGCAGACCTGGTGCGTCTGGGGGCTGTGGCTCGCCGTCGTCGGTAAGGGGATCGGTCAGTCGACGGGTGCTGGTGCCGGACCAGCTCCCACGCCATTTGCGACCGGGACTTCCGCGGTGGTCAGCCCGTCGACGAGCTTGACGACCTGTTGGCGAGTTCCTTCTCGGGCGCAGTCCGGCCAGGGCGTCCTTCCAGTTGCCGTGCTTGGTGTTGCCCTGGCGGATGTCGCGAGTCTTTTAGTTCCTTCGGGACACTCCGGAGGGCCGTTCCGCGCGCGAGCGTCGCAGGACGGCTCTCTTGTCAGTGGCGCTGGTTACGGTGTCACTCATGACAAGTGATGAAGTAGCCATGGACGACACGAAGTTGGGCGATCTCGGGTGGCTGATCAGTGCAGACCCGGAGCGAGTCGGAGGTCTGCTGGACGGTGGTTCCAGTCCTGCGGCGCGGTTGACGGCGGCGGTGTACCGGGCTTCGCAGCACTTCCACCGTGATGTGAGCGCAGGAGTACGGCGGCAGCTACTGGCGCTGGACGCGGCGCGGTACGGGGACCGGGAGCTGTCGGCCCGGATCACCGCGACACCCGTCGCGGGGGAGCCCGCCGCTCAGTGGAAGACGGACTGGGCCACCGGCTCCCGGCTCGATCCCCGCCTGCGCCGAACGCTCGCCGATCACCAAGGCACGGTGGACGCCCTCGCCACGCTGGTGATCGACGAACGGCCCCATGCCGTCACCGGCTGCGAGAACGGGAAGGTACTGCTGTGGGACCTCACCACTGGCCAGCAGGTGGGCGAGCCGCTGACCATTGATGAGAACGACGAGAACGACGAGAACGACGAGGGCAAGTGGGTGAGGGCGGTAGCCCCGCTGGACATCGAAGGCCGGCTGCATCTCGTCACCGCTACGTGGGACGAGATAGTGCTCATATGGGATCTGACCACCGGCGAGCAGGTCGGTGAGCTGGACACCGGCCATGAGGACGGGGTGGACGCGCTGGCCGCGCTGATGATCGACGGCCGCCCCCACGTCGTCACCTGCGGCAGCCAGGAGCGGACGGTGACGGTGTGGGACCTGACCACCCGCACGCCGCTGACCAGCTACGAGGGCCATGGCTCGGTAGCCACGGTGGTGGCGATCGGTGAACGACCCCACGTCGTCATCGGCGGCGAGGATGGGACGGTGGGCGCGTGGGACGCGGTCACCGGAAAGCAGACCTGCGGGCCGCTGACCGGCCACAAAGACCTGGTGCGGGCGGTGGCGACAGTGGCGATCGGCGGCCGTCCCCACGCGGTGACCGGCGGCGACGATGGGACGGTGCGGCTGTGGGACCTCACCGCGGGCCAGCGGGTGGGCAAGCCGCTGACCGTTGGCAACGGCGTGCGGCCCATGGCGGTGGCCACGCTGACCATCGACGGACGCCCCCACGCCATTACCGGCTGCAGTGACGCGAGCATGCGGGTATGGGACCTCACCACTGGCCGGCAAGTGGGCGAGCCGCTGACCGGCCACACCGGCGTGAACGCCGTGGCCACAGTGGTGATCGACGGCCGCCCGCACGCCGTCTCCACCGGCCGTGACGGGACGGTTCGGGTGTGGGACTTCACGGCCGATGGACACGTCGGTGGGCCGCTTACCGGCCACGACGGCATGGTGCGGATTGCGGCGACAGCGGTGATCGGCGGTCGGCTCCATGCGGTCACGGGCGGCAGCGACGGTTCGGTGCGGGTGTGGGACTTGGCCACCAGCCAGCAGGTCAGCGAGCTGCAGACCGATCACGAGTACGGGCTGGAAGCACTGGCCACGACGGTGATCGACGGCTCGCGCCACGCGGTGACCGGCGGGATCGACGGTTCGGTGCGGGTGTGGGACCTGGCCACCGGTCGGCGCGTCGGTGACCCGCTGCCAGGCCACGAGTACGGGGTGGGAGTGATAGCCACGACAGCGATCGGCGGTCGGCCCCACGCAGTGACCGGTGGCAGTGACAACACGGTGCGGCTGTGGGACCTGACCACCGGCAAGCAGATTGGCGACCCGCTGACCGGCCATGCACATGGCGTGCAAGCGGTGGCCACGCTGATGATGGACGAACAGCTCCATGCGGTCAGCGGCGACATCATCGATGGGTCGGTGCGGTTGTGGAATCTGGCCACCGGCAAGCAGATTGGCGACCCGCTGACCGGCCACGAACACGGGGTGACAGTGGCGGTCACGACGGTGATCGACGGCCGCCCCCACGCGGTCACCGGCGATAACGGCGGGACGGTGCTGCTATGGGACCTGGCCACCGGGCAGCGCGTCGGTGACCCGCTGGCCGGCCACGACTACGAGGTCGGAGCGATGGCCACTGCAGTGATCGATGGTCGGCCCCACGTGGTGACCGGCGGCGACGATGGGACGGTGCGGGTGTGGGATCTCGCGAGCGGTCAGCAGGTAGGCCCTGAGCTGCAGTTCCCGTGGAAGGTCTTCGCGGTCGCGGTGGCCCCGGACGGGCGGCTCGTGGTCGGCTTCGACCGTGACATAGCCGTACTCAGCCGCCTGTGACTCACCGGGGCAGCTGGGCGGAGCGGTTGCGCTCCGCCCAGCTACGCACGGAGCACCTCCATGGGACCAAGAGGTCATCTCATTTGGTCTTTTGAGTATGCCGTTGCTCGTGGTGAGGATCGTTGAGCGGCTGGTACCGGACGAGCTGTGGGAGCTGTTCCAGCGGGTGGTGCCGGATGCGCCGTCGCGACCCCAGGGTGGTGGGCGACGCCGACATGGTGACCGGGAGGTGCTGGCTGCGATCGTGTTCGTGGCCACGTCAGGCTGCACGTGACAGCAGTTGCCGTCAGCGTCGTTCGGGCCGTCGGGGCGAGGGCCCACCGCCGCTTCTCCGAGTGGACGAAGGCCAGAGTGTGGGCCAAGCTGCACCGCTTGGTGCTGGACGAGCTCGGCTCCCGCGGTGAGTTGGACTGGTTCCGGTGTGCGATCGGCTCGGTGAATATGCGGGCCCTGAAACGGTGCCCCTATGGGTTGGGTCAAGCTGCTGTAGTGATTGGTGGTTCGTAGAAGGTGCCGTCTCGGAGCATGGCGAAGAGCACGTCGATGCGTCGTAGGGCGAGTGCGATGAGGGCCGCGACGTGGTGTTTCCCTTCGCGGCGCTTCCTGTCGTAGTAGGCGCGTGATTCCGGTTGCGGGAGCGAGGCGAAAGCGGCGAGGCAGTAGCCGCGTGTGAGCTGTTTGTTGCCGCGCTGAGAGGGCTGCTCGCCGCGAATGGATGATCCGGAGCGGCGAGTGACCGGCGCGAGGCCGGCGTCGGCGGCCAGATGCCCGGCTGTGGGGAAGGCAGTGCCGTCGCCGACGTCGATGAGGATGCGGGCTGCGGTCCTGACCCCGATGCCGGGCATGGAGGTCAGGACCTGGGAAAGAGGGTGGGCCTCCAGCAGTTCCTCGATCCGCGCGGCGAGGAGCCTGCGCTGATCGAGGGCGGAAGCCAGGGAGGCGGCGAGGCTGGGGATGATCAGGGCCGCGGCATCCGTGCCGGGAACGACAACGGTCTGCTCGTCGAGTGCGGCGAAGATGTCGTCGACCAGGCGCTCAACCATCCGCGGTGCCTTGGGCCGCAGCAGCGTGACCAGTCGTCGCCGCCCCGCCTTCCTGATCTGGGCCGGGGAACCGAACCGTTCGAGCAGTGTGAGCACGGAGGGGTGGTCCAGGCGGGGGCCGAGGACCTTCTCCAGTGAGGTGTGGATCTGCGTCAGTACGCCCCGCAGGCGGTTCTTGGTCCTCGTCAACTCGGTGCCGAGGCCGTCGTCGAACCCGACGATCATCTCCATTTCGGCGACGGTCTCGTCGGCGAGCTCGATGGCCCGCAGCGTGTGCGGCATGGTCCGAGCGGCGTCCGCGATGACCTGGGCATCGCGAGCGTCGGTCTTGGCCTCGCCCGGGTAGAGGTCGGCGATCCGGCGCATCTGGACCATTCCCGCCGAGGGGTACCGGATCGGGTGATTTCGGCTCGCCCGGGCGTCCCGCCTGTCGCCGGAGACACGCCCGCCGAGAAGGCGTCGGCCGGCGCGAGCAGGCCCTGCACGCAGTCGGAGGTGGCGTCGACGACCGGAGCCCGCCGACGCCGACTGCGGCGGTCGGTGGCCGGGATCCGCTGCTTCGGCGGCGGCAGGCAGCGGCGCCCGCCCGTCCCGTCACGCCCGGTACAGCGCGTCCACCTCGGCCCCGTACGCCGTCTCGATCGCCTTGCGCTTGAGCTTGAGCGACGGTGTCAGCAGCCCGTGCTCCTCGCTGAACTGGTTGGCCAGTATCCGGAACGTACGGATCGACTCGGCCTGCGAGACCAGAGTGTTGGCGGCGACCACCGCGCGCCGGATCTCGGTCTCCAGGTCCGGGTCGCGCACCAGGTCGCCCGGCGGCATCTCCGGCTTGCCGCGCATGGTGAGCCAGTGGGCGACCGCCTCCGGGTCCAGCGTCACCAGGGCGGCGATGAACGGCCGGTCGTTGCCGACCACGATGCACTGCGCGACCAGCGGATGCGCCCGCACCCGCTCCTCCAGGGGCACCGGCGAGACCGTCTTGCCGCCGGAGGTGACCAGGATTTCCTTCTTGCGGCCGGTGATCGTCAGATAGCCGTCCTCGTCCACGGCGCCCAGGTCACCGGTGGCGAACCAGCCGTCGTGCAGCACCGCATCGGTTGCCTTGGGGTCGTTGTGGTACCCCTGGAAGATCTGGCCGCCGTACAGCCAGATCTCGCCGTCCTCCGCGATGTGCACGGTTGTGCCGGGCACGGGCGTGCCGACGGTGCCGAAGCGGGTCCGCTCGGGCGGGTTCGCGGTGGAGGCGGCGGTGCTCTCCGTCAGGCCGTAGCCCTCGTAGATGATCACTCCCGCGCCGGCGAAGAACAGCCCGAGCCGGCGCTCCATCGCCGAGCCGCCCGACATCGCGTGCCGCACCCGGCCGCCCATGGCGTCCCGGACCTTGCTGTAGACGAGCTTGTCGAAGATCTGGTGCTGCATCCGCAGCGCGGCGCTGGGCCCGGAGCCGGTGCCGAACGCCTTGTTCTCCTGCGCCTCGGCATAGCGGACCGCGATCTCGACGGCCTTGTCGAACGCTCCGACCTTGCCGTCCGCCTCGGCCTTGCGCCGGGCCGCGGCGAAGACCTTCTCGAAGATGTACGGCACCGCGAGGATGAACGTCGGCCGGAAGGTCTGCAGGTCGGGCAGGAGCGCGCGGGCCGCTAGCTCGGGCTGGTGGGCCAGCTTGACCCGGCCGCGGACGGCCGCGACCTGCACCATCCGCCCGAAGACATGGGCGAGGGGGAGGAAGAGCAGCGTGGCCGCCTCTTCGCCCGCCTTGGATTTGAAGACCCGCTCATAGCGCAGCACGATGTTGTCGGACTCGGCCATGAAGTTGGCGTGCGTGATCACACAGCCCTTGGGGCGGCCCGTCGTGCCCGAGGTGTAGATGATCGTCGCGGTGGCGTCCGGCGTGACGGCCATCCGGTGGCGGTGCACGACATCGTCCTCGATATGCGCACCGGCCGCGGTCAGCTCGGCCACCGGGTTGGCGTCCAGCTGCCACAACTTGCGCAGATGCGGCAGCCGGTCGATGACCGAACCGATGGTCATCGCATGGTCCTCGTGCTCGACCAGGCAGGCCGTGACGTCGGCGTTGTACAGCATCCAGAAGACCTGCTCGGCCGACGATGTCGGATACAGCGGTACGGACTGGGCGCCGACGGACCACAGCGCAAAGTCGAACAGGGTCCACTCATAGCGCGTACGCGACATGATGCCGACCCGGTCGCCGAAACGGACGCCCTGTGCCAGCAGGCCCTTGGCGAGCGCCATGACCTCGTCCCGGAACTGACCTGCGCTGACGTTCTGCCAGTGTCCTTCGTGGTCCTTGCGTGTCAGCGCCACGCGTCCGGGATCAGCAGCGGCATTGTCGTAGACGGAATCCGCCAGCCCGCCAACCTGCGGTGCGGTTGCCAAAGGGGGGACGGTGAACTCGCGCAATGACCCAGCCCTTCGTGGTGCTCCTCACAGGGCCGAGACCGTACCCCAAGGCGACGATGTCCGGGAGAGCCGTACCACGGCCCGGACGGGCGTGCACGGGAAATAGCCAAGGTCAGAATTCGGGTTACTTCGGGTAAGCGCGGACATGATCCGGCCGATTCGTCTCCGGACTATCACCATGCCGGGACTGTTTCTGCACCAAATCTCTGCATGCGGCGTCCGTGTCCCCTGTGCCTATGGCATGTGCAGCCGGTCGCCGCCGGCCAGGATCGCGTCGGCCAACGCCTCGGCCGGGCCCTGCGCCGCGCGTGAGCGCTCCCCGTGGAGCAGGACGAAGTCCACCCCGCCCAGCTCCGGCAGTCCGGCGCGGGACGGAATCCGGATTAGGCCTGGCGGGATCATGCCCATGGTGTGGGCCATAACGCCCAGTCCGGCCCGAGTTGCGGCGATAAGACCGTTCAGGCTTCCGCTGGTGCAGGCGATACGCCACTCGCGGCCCTGGCGCTCCAGCGCCTCCAGCGCGCGGGCGCGGGTCACCGCGGGCGGCGGATAGACGACCAGCGGAACCGGCTGCTGGGGATCGAGCCGCAGCCGCTCGGTGCCCACCCACACCAGCCGGTCGCGCCAGACCAGCCGCCCGCGTGACTCCTTGGGGCCCCGCTTGGCCAGGACGAGATCGAGTCGGCCTGCCGCCAGCCGCTCGTGCAGCGTCTCCGACAGCTCGACCGTCAGCTCCAGATCGACCTCGGGATGCTCCCGCCGGAACCCTTCGAGCACCTCCGGCATCCTGGTCAGCACAAAGTCCTCCGAGGCGCCGAACCGCAGCCGGCCGCGCAGCCGCGTCCCCGCGAAGAAGCTCGCGGCCCGCTCGTTCGCCTCCAAAATCGTGCGCGCGAACCCGAGCATCGCCTCGCCGTCCTCGGTCAGCTCCACGGCGTGCGTGTCCCGGACGAACAGCCGCCGGCCGGCGGCCTCCTCCAGCTTCCGTACGTGCTGGCTCACCGTCGACTGCCGCAGCCCGAGGCGGTGCGCGGCCTGGGTGAAGCTCAGCGTCTGCGCCACGGTGAGAAAGGTGCGCAGCTGTGCGGGATCGAACATGGCCTTCATAGTGCGTCGGCTCCCGTCGCTCGGTCGGATGCGTCCGTCGTGATTCGTCCGTCGTGATCCGTCCACCGGGATCGGTCCCTCGGGATCGGTCCATCATGATTCATGATGGCAGTCACCACGGTAAGAGGGGTTCCCGATTGCCGCCCGGAACGGCACGCTGGGGAGGGCACCGCCCATGCCACCGCCCGAGCCTTCCCACGCGCCGCATACGCACCGCCCCCACGCACCGCAGAACGACCCGAAGAGAGACCATGCGCCGCCCTTTGTCCGCCCTGCCCTCCTGGCTGCCCGTGGACGGCTACATCCTGGCTCTGGTGGGGACCGTCGGCCTGGCGGCACTGCTGCCCGCGAGCGGCCCGGCCGCCGGCGTCGCGGACGGCGCCTCCACCGGAGCCATCGCGCTGCTCTTCTTCCTCTACGGCGTTCGGCTCTCCACCCGGGAGGCGATGGCCGGGCTGCGCCACTGGCGGCTCCATCTCACCGTGCTGGTGTGCACCTTCGCGATCTTCCCGCTGCTCGGCCTGGCCGCCCGCGCGCTGGTCCCCTTCGTCCTGCCGCCGACCCTCTACACCGGGCTGCTGTTCCTGTGCCTGGTGCCCTCCACGGTCCAGTCCTCCATCGCCTTCACCTCCCTTGCCCGCGGCAATGTGGCGGCGGCGATCTGCGCCGGATCCTTCTCCAGCATCGTCGGCATCGTCGTCACCCCGCTGCTGGCCGGACTCATCCTGCCCGGCGGCGACGGCGACGGCGGCGGCGGCTTCTCGGCCGACTCGCTGCTCTCCATCGTCTGCCAGCTGCTGCTCCCGTTCGCCGTCGGGCAGTTGCTGCGCCGATGGGTCGGCCCGATCCTCACCCGGCACCAGAAGGTTCTCCGCTCTGTGGACCGCGGCTCGATACTGCTCGTCGTCTACACCGCCTTCAGTGCCGGCATGGTCCAGGGCATCTGGCACCAGGTCTCGCCGCTGCGCCTGCTGTGCCTGCTGGGCGTGGAGGCCGTACTGCTGGCGCTGATGCTGACCGGCACCTCGTACGGCGCCAAGAAACTCGGCTTCCCCCGAGAGGACCGGATCGCGATCACCTTCGCCGGGTCGAAGAAGAGCCTGGCGGCCGGTCTGCCGATGGCCAGTGTGCTGTTCGGCGCGCAGGCCGGGCTGGCGGTGCTGCCCCTGATGCTGTTCCACCAGATGCAGTTGATGGTGTGCGCGGTACTGGCGAAGCGGTATGCAGCGCGGGCGGCCACGGACGAGTCGGCGCCTCGCGAGGCCGCTCCCCGCGCCGAGGGGGCCCTCGCCGAGCGTGCCGACGCCGTGGTGAGCGGTGCGCCGCGCTAGGGGGTGTCCGGCGGCCCTGCCCTCGCCTCAGGAAGCGTCGTACCAGGGCTTGCCCGCCGCCCAGTGCCGTACCCAGCCCGCGAAGCCCGGCTCCCCGGTGGTGTGGCCGAACGGCGCACCGAAGGGGATGGCCCCCTCGCCGGATATCTGCCAGATGTGGCCGCGGTGTTCGCCGCTGACGATCAGATGCCAGTACATGCCGCAGCCGTCCGTCCCGAGCACCACCGAACCGTGGTCGAAGACGGTGGCCACCAGCGGATCGATCTCTTCGGCAGGCCGTGGGTCGTCCTCCCACACCCAGGCCCCGGTCAGCGGGAACGGCGCGGCGAGGGAGCGGTCGCCCGGCTCGCCGCGCCAGCAGTCGGGGAGGGCGGCCAGAGGCACCAGGCCGTAGTCCGGCGGGCCGTCCCGGCAGCCGTCGGCGATCTCCGCGACGAAGGTGCGGTACGGCTCGGGGAGCGTGAGGCGGTGCTCGGTCTCGAAGGCGCGCACCCCCGCCGGGCCCAGCGGGGGCGAACCCCTGCCGGGCGCGAAGGCGGCACGCAGCGCCTCGAGGGAATCGATGGGGAACCGACCGGGCTGATCGGGCTGATTGGGCTGACCGGGCCGATTGGGCTGGTCGGGCTGGTCGGGCTGTGCGAGTGCCATGACTCAGTGGTAGCACCGCCCACTGACAACGGGCTCGGGCCGGCGGGCTCAGTCCCGCCCGCCGCCGCGCACCTGATCGAGCGCCAGCCGCAGCACCAGCGGCCCCGTGGCGGACGCGTCGGAGGTGCGTACGCCGGACAGCTCCGCATCGGTCAGCGCCCGCCGGTAGACGCGTACCTCGTCCAGCGCCCCGGTGAACTGGGCGCGGCTGTCGAGCTTTTGGCCGAGGTGGACGCCGAAGACCGAGCCGCGGCTGACCGATCCCGGGACGTCCGGGACGCCCGTGGTCTCGGTGAGATCCACGGTGAGCAGCAGCCGTCCGCCGCTGCGGCGCAGTGCGAGATGGTGCCAGCGGCCGTCGTTGTACGCGCCCTGGGACGCGACCTGCGCGGTGGCGGCAGGCCGGGCACCGTCGACGGCGGTCAGATGGGCGGTGATCCGGTCGTGCGCGGGGTCGGCGCTCACCGCGACCTGGGGTGATCTGCTGCCCACACCTCCCATCCAGAGCATCGGCTGTTCACCGGTGGTGGCGTCGTAGCGGAAGAAGAGGCTGCAGGTGAAGTCGTGGGTGCCGAGGGGGAGCGAGTCCCGGTAGGGGAGGCGTACGGCGTCGTCCCGGCCGTCGAAGGCCAGCGCGTCGCCGAAGACGCCGTCGGTGTTCCGGGCGCCGCCCAGGACGAGCGCCGGGCGGGCGCCGCGGGCGTCGTCGCGGGTCGTGGGGTCGGGGGCGCGGCGCGGGCCGAGCCAGTCCTCGGTGAAGCGGACGAAGCGGATCTCGTCGCGGGCGTCCACCTTGCCGCCCTCGTAGAGCAGGCCGGTGACGTCGCGGGAGACGGCGACCATGTCGGAGTAGCCGGACCAGTCGGTGGTGACCCGTGCGCCCCGGTCGACGCCTTCCCAGGTGCGGCCCTCGTCCCAGGAGGAACGGATGGTCATCGTCCGGCGCCGGTCGGGGTCGGCGGGCGCGGCGAAGAGGGTACGGGTGCGACCGCTGCCGGCGGCGCGGGACCGGGGCAGACGCAGCGCCGAGGCCTGCACCATGGGGGAGTAGAAGTCGGGGATCGCGCGGAACGGGGCGGCGAAGGAGTCGCCGCCATCGCGGCTGACGGCGGCATCGCGGTGGCCCAGGTCCGTACCGTCCTGTTCGCGGCCGTTCACGTAGATCGAGCCGTCGGTGCGCTCCAGCAGCGTCACCTCGGAGGGCTTCTGACGGAACGTTCCGTCGGTGGCGATCGGCCAGGTGTCCAGCGCACCGGCCTTCCAGGTGCGGCCGCCGTCGTCGCTGTGCACCAGGGCCGCGTGGTTGGCAGTGACCCTGCCCTGTGCGTAGCTCTCCGCGTTGACGCCGAAGACCAGTCGGCCCGCGTGCCGGCCCCGGGTGAGCTGAAGGCCGTGGACGGGCCCGGTGGCGTACCAGGAGTTCCACTGGGGCGGGCGGATGGTGGGGGTCAGGTCGCGGGGTGCGGACCACGTGGCGCCGTCGTCGTCGCTGTACTGGAGGTGCGGCATGCGGTCGCAGGGCACATCGCAGCTGAGGCCGTCGGTGCGGCCCTTGTTGTAGGTCTCGGCGATCAGGATGCGGCCGGTGCGGCGGTCCACGATCGGCGCCGGATTGCCGTGGGTGTCGCCGTCGCCGTGGTTGATGATCTGCAGCGGGCCCCAGGTGCGGCCGCCGTCGGTGGAGCGCTTGACGACGAGGTCGATGTCGCCCGAGTCGCCGCAGTCGTGCACCCGGCCCTCCGCGAAGGCGAGGAGGGTACCGCTGGTGGACCGCACGATGGCCGGTATCCGGAAGCAGGAATAGCCCTGTTCCTGGGCGGCCTTGAAGAGAACCTGCTGGTCGAAGCCGTCCGCGGGGGCGGAGGCCGAGGCGGCCGCTCCCGGCGCCGGGAGCGGCGCGGCCTGTGCGGGAGTGACCGGGAGGAGGGCGAGGACTGCGGCGGTCAGCGCGGCGAGACCGGCCGCGGCGCGGCGCCGCCGTGGTCTGCTGCGGGGAACGGGGTGTGCGCGGAGAACTGACGTCATGGTCCGGCCTGCCCTTTCGAGGGTTCGGCGACGGGTCATCAGGACATCCAACGTCCTATGTGCATCCGCGACGGAAGCTACTGCCGCGTGCGGACCGCGACAAGGAGCCTGCGTCAGTTCGCCGCGCGGGGCCCGGATTTCACTCGCCCGGCCCGCAGGCAATGCGCCGAGTGCGCCGAGTGCGCCGAGTGCGTCGCGTGCGCAGGGCGTGCGGGAAGGGCCGGGCGGGCCGCGCGGTGCGTCTGTGCCGCCTCCCCGTCACTCCTCATGGCCGCAGCACCACCTTGCCCAGATTGGCCCGCGCCTCGATGATCGCGTGCGCCTTTGCGGCGTCGGCCAGCGGCAGTTCGGCATGGACGGCGGCGTGCAGCCGCCCGGATCCGGCCAGCTCCCACAGCTGCGCGTGGTGCCGCTCGTACCGCTCCCGGTGGACGGTGGCGAAGCGCCGCATCGTCAGCCCGGTGACGGTCTTCGAGCCCGCCAGCAGCTCATACGCAGGGACCGTGCCGCCACCGGAGTTGAAGAAGATCAGCCGGCCGCCCTCGGCGAGCGCCGCCAGGGCCCGCGGCAGCAGCTCGCCGCCCACGCCGTCCAGCACGATGTCGACCGGCTCGCCCCAGGAGTCCTGGTCGTACGTCACGACCTCGTCGGCCCCGAGCCCGTACAGGAACTCCGCCTTGGCCGCGGAGCTGACGGCGGCCACCACCCGCGGCACCCCCTGGAGCTTGGCCAGTTGGACGGCGAGATGCCCGGTGGCGCTGGCCGCCCCGGTGATCAGCACGGATTCGGTGCCGGACGGGGCGGCGGTGCTGAGCGCGGCCAGCGCGACCTGCCCACCGCGTACCAGGGCGACCGCCTGCACGGCACTCGCCCCGTCGGGGATCCGCCTGGCCAGGGTGGCGGGGGCGAGGGCGAGTTCGGTGTACGAGCCCTTGAAGGTCAGCGAGGTGACGCGGTCGCCCACCGTGAAATCGGTGACGTCCGGGCCGAGGGCGACGATCTCCCCGGCGATCTCGCCGCCGGGCATGCTCGGCAGGGGATCGCCACCGCCCTTGCCGTCCCCGCGTACCCGGCGCACGCACGGCAGCGTGACGCCGATCGCCTCGGTCCGCACCAGCAGCTCGCCGGGGCCGGGCACCGGGGGCTCGGCCTCCTCGACGCGCAGGACGTCGGGGCCGCCGTAGGAATGGAATCGGACTCGGCGCATGGGCCGGCACCTCCGGGGCTGTCGATCGGCGCACGGGTGTCCCGCACACCGCCGGAATTCATTGGGTGTCCCAACGATAGCCCACAAACCATTGGGTGAGCCAATGGTTTCTGGAATGGGCTTTTCGTTGGTGGACCCCACGGATGTCCCGATACGGTGGCCCCATGTCCGACCACCACCCCTACGCCCCCTCCCGCATCCGCGCGCTCCCCAGCTGGCTGCTGGGCCGCGCCGCCGCCCGCGGCCACCGCCTGGTCGCCGACGCCCTCGCCGCCGAGGGCATGCGGATGATGCACCACGCCGTACTGTCCGCGGTCGCCGAGCTCGGCCCCGTGTCGCAGGCCGAACTCGGCCGGACACTGGGCATCGACCCCAAGGACATGGTCGCGATCGTCAACGACCTGCAGAAGGACGGGCTGGTCACCCGCACCCCCGACCCCAAGGACCGGCGCAAGAACGCCATCGAGATCTCCGCCGACGGCGCGCGCCGGCTGCGCCGTACCCAAAAGCTCGGCGACGCGGCCAACGCGGAGCTGACCGCGGCCCTGACCCCGGCCGAGCGTGAGCAGCTGATCGCCCTGCTGACCCGGATCGCGCTGCCGGAGTAGCGGAACCGCGGGCGCGGCCTCAGCCCGTGGCGGCCGCTGCGCGCAGGGCGAGGCGGTGCTCGCCCGCGTACACGTTCATGGAGTTGCCGCGCAGGAACCCGACGAGGGTCAGCCCGGTCTCGGCGGCCAGATCGACGGCCAGCGAGGACGGCGCGGAGACCGCCGCGAGCACCGGGATGCCCGCCATCACCGCCTTCTGGGCCAGCTCGAAGGACGCCCGCCCGGAGACCATCAGCACATAGGAAGACAGCGGCAACAGCCCTAGCTGCACCGCGCGACCGACGATTTTGTCGACCGCGTTATGACGTCCTACGTCCTCCCTGATGTCGAGCAGTTCCCCGTCCGTGCTGAACAGCGCGGCCGCATGCAGACCCCCGGTGCGGTCGAAGACGCGCTGCGCGGCCCGGAGCCGGTCGGGGAGGGCGGTCAGCGTCGCCGGTTCGATACGGACCGGGGTGTCGGGGGAGGTGTCCAGCGCCCAGCGGGCCTGGGTGCGCACCGCGTCCAGGCTGGCCTTGCCGCACAGCCCGCACGAGGACGTCGTATAGACATTGCGCTCCAGGGTGATCTCGGGGACGGGGACGCCGGCAGCCAGCCGCACATCCACCACGTTGTACGTATTCGAGCCGTCCTCTGTGGCCCCCGCGCAGTACACGATGTTCGCCAGGTCATCGGCGCTCGCCAGCACGCCCTCGCTGACGAGGAACCCCGCGGCCAGCGCGAAGTCGTCACCAGGGGTCCGCATGGTGATCGCCAGCGGCTTGCCGCCCAGGCGTATCTCCAGCGGCTCCTCGGCGACGAGGGTGTCCGGGCGGGTGCTCACCGCACCGTCGCGGATCCGGATGACGCGGCGTCGTTCGGTAACCCGTCCCATGTCCGATCAGTCCCGTCCTCACCGGTGGTGCTCGGCCCCGGTTCTGTATGTGCTGGTGGCCGAAGCGGCCCTTGATGCAGAGGTTGCCGTGGGTCACCGGGCTGTCGTGCGGCGAGGTGACCTTGGCGATCTCATTCTCCTGCACATGCCGGGTGAGGTTGCAGCCGACGCCGCAGTACGCGCACACGGTGGTCGTCGGCGCCTGCGCGGTGCAACGTCCGACGTTTGCTCATCTTCGCCATCGAGCATCGACAAAATATTGTCTACAGTATTCGCCCAGCCGCGACAAGGGCCATGGCAAGGGTTGCGGCCAGGGCTGCGGGGGAGGGGGCGGCTATCGTCCCGTCAGCTCACTCCCGCCGAACGCCCCCGAACCATCGGCCGCTGCCCACGCCGCGTCCAGCCCCGCCTGGTCCAACGTCCGCCAGTCCGGGGTCTGTTGGACGAGCATCCGGCCCAGCCGCCGCCTCAGCTCGACCAGCGTCCGGCCGGCCGGCCGCTCCGCGCTCCGCGCCGTACGCCTCGAGTGCATCCGGCCGCCCGGACGTGGCCCGCAGTACGGCCTCAAAGGCGGCCGCGTCCTGCAGTGCCTTGACCGCGCCGGCACCCGTATGCGGACGGGCGACGGTCGCCGCATCGCCCACCAGCACCAGCCGCCCGGCGGTGTAGCGCGGCGCCGTGAAGTCGTACATCGGCTGGATGAACAGCTGCTGAGGAGTCGTCAGCCGTAGCAGCCCGCCCCAGTAGGGCGGCAGTACGCGGCCCCGTCGCGTACGTACCGGCGCCGGGTGGTCAGCTGCGCCCACGGCATCGCCGCGTCCAGACAGCCCGCGGCCGCCGGCTCGGCGGAGCGGGCATTGTGGACGGCGAGGCCGACGCCGCGGTCGGCGAGGTGGCCTGCGGTGCGTTCATGGATGGTGATCCGGCTCGCCACCGGGCAGCGCGAGCGCCGTGGCGCAGCCGGCGATGGTGCCGCCGACGACGGCGATCTCGGCGCCGTCCATCCGGATGCCGCCCGCGCCCCGCGAACCGCCCCCGCTGCCCCGCATGCGGCCACGTCCCCTGTCCCTCGTCCCGTCGGCGGCCGATGGTCGGTCGGCCGGTCCAACAGGCTTTCTCCCCACAGCAGTTGGCGGCCGACGCGATCGGGCCGGTGATGCACGTCACCGGGCCGTCCTGTGTGGTACGGGGCACATTCGGTAGACTGTAGACGATAACCAATCGCCGGAGGGGGACTCGATGCTGTCCACAGGGCTACCGCAGGGAGCCGTGCCCAAGCTCGAACGGCCCGGTCCCCTGCGCGAGCGCGTCTATGAAGCACTGCTCGAACTGATCACCACCCGCGCGCTGCGCCCGGGCCAGCATCTGGTCGAGAGCGAGCTCGCCGGTCATCTCGGGGTCTCCCGGCAGCCCGTCCGCGAGGCGCTGCAGCGGCTCAACACCGACGGCTGGGTCGATCTGCGCCCTGCGCAGGGCGCCTTTGTGCACGAGCCGACCGAGGAGGAGGCGGACCAGCTACTGACGGTCCGTACGCTCCTGGAGGCCGAGGCCGCCCGGCTCGCGGCGGCGAACGCCGGGTTGGCGGGTATCGCGGAGCTGGAGCAGCTGTGCGCCCAGGGCGAGCGCGCGGTGGCGGACGACGATGTGGACGAAGCGGTGGCGACCAATGCCGCATTCCACGCGAAGGTGATGGAGCTGGCCGGCAATGCGGTGCTCGCGGAGCTTGCCGCGCAGGTCGGACGGCGGGTGCGCTGGTACTACACGCCGGTGGCCCGGCAGCGCGGCAAGCAGTCGTGGATCGAGCACCGCCAGCTGATCGCCGCGATCGCCGACCGGGACGAGTCGCGCGCCACCGAGGTGATGCGGGCGCACACCGAGCACACACGCCGTACGTACCATGAGCGGGAGCGTTCCTGAGGCGCGCCGGCGCAGGCGCAGCGGCCCCGGCGCACGCCCTCCGTTCCGATCCGCGAGACCGGCCCGGCCCCGTACGCCCACCCCGGTAATGTGCACCTGATCACGTACGCAGCACCGGGGCGACCACGCACCGGATCACCGCACCACGGGATCACCGCACCACACCACCACCGCACCGATCACGAATGGCGAGACGTACATGAGCGAGGGGACAGCACCGACCGCGGCCGAGGCGGCCGCGGTCGCC
>NZ_JBEZJZ010000060.1:48793-50057 GCF_040651455.1 Streptomyces sp. NPDC048483 | reverse complement strand
GTCTGTGCGGCGGCCGCGCTGTTGTGCGGGCCGACCGGCCGTCAGGCCCTCAGGCCTCCAGGGCCGGGTAGTCGAGGTAGCCGGTGTCGTCGCCGCCGTAGAAGCTCGCCCGGTCGGGGGTGTTGAAGGGGCCGCCGAGGGCGAGCCGCCGGGGCAGGTCGGGGTTGGCGAGGAACTGCCGCCCGAAGGCCAGCAGGTCGGCACTGCCGTCCTCGATCAGACCCAGGTCCTCGGTGCCGGTGGGGCGGCCGTCGTTGGCCGGGTTGAGGACGAACGTGCCGGTGAAGTGCTTGCGCAGCCGGGCCAGCAGCGCGCGGTCGGGGACGTCGCAGAGGTGCAGATAGGCCAGGCCGAGCGGTTCGACGGCCTGGAGCAGGGCGGTGTGGACGGGCTCGGGGGCGGGCTCGTCGATGCCGTTGAAGGTGTTGCCGGGCGAGAGCCGCAGGCCGGTGCGGTGCGCGCCGACGGCCTCGGCCACCGCGCGGGTGACCTCCACCGCGAAGCGGATCCGGCCCTCGGTGCTGCCGCCCCAGTCGTCGGTGCGCCGGTTGCTGTTGGGGGCGAGGAACTGGTGCACCAGATAGCCGTTGGCGCCGTGGATCTCCACACCGTCGAAGCCCGCCTCGATGGCGTTACGGGCGGCGGCCGCGAACCCGTCGATGGTCTCGCGGATCTCGGCGTCGGTGAGCTCGTGCGGGGTGACGCAGTCCTTCATCCCGTCCTCGGTGAAGACCTGGCAGTCGGCGGCCACCGGGGAGGGACCCACGGGTATCAGCCCGTCCGGCAGCAGCACCGGGTGGCCTATCCGGCCGCCGTGCCACAGCTGCGCGAAGATCCGCCCGCCCGCCTCGTGCACGGCATCGGTCACCCGGCGCCAGCCTGCGACCTGCTCGGCGGTGTGCAGCCCCGGTGTGAAGGGGTAGCCCTGGCCGACGACGGTGGTCTGGGCGGCCTCGGTGACGATCAGACCGGCGGTGGCGCGCTGGGCGTAGTAGGCGACCATCGAGTCGGTCGGCACCCCGCCGCCCCCGCTGGCGCGGTTGCGGGTCATCGGTGCCATGACGATGCGGTTGGCAAGCGGGGTACCGGCAAGGTCCAGGGGATCGAACGCGGTGGTCACTGAGGGCCTCTCAACTGCTGCTCGGGACAAGGGACACGTGGTACGTGATACGGGGCACGGGGCACGGGGCACGGGGCACGGGGCACGGGGCACGGGGCACGGGCCACGATCATCGGGCATGACCGTCGGCTCTTGCGTCAGCAC
>NZ_JBEZJZ010000060.1:0-48693 GCF_040651455.1 Streptomyces sp. NPDC048483 | reverse complement strand
ACGGGGCACGGGGCACGGGGCACGGGGCACGGGGCACGGGGCACGGGGCACGGGCCACGATCATCGGGCATGACCGTCGGCTCTTGCGTCAGCACCCCGGCCGGCCCCGGCATTCCCGCCCGGAACCCTGAGTTCGGCCCTGGGTTCGGCCCTGATGCCGCCCCTGGGTCCGCCCCTGCCCCACCCCCCACCTCAGCGCCGGTCCCGCCCCTCCCCGATCAGCTCCAGCAGCCGCTCCACGTCATCCGTCGAGTTGTAGAGATGGAAGGCCGCGCGCAGCAGCCCCCCGCGCACCGCGACCCGTACGCCCGCCGCGGTCAGCCGATGCTCCGCGTCCGCGAGACCCGGTGTGGCGACGATCGCCGAGCCGGGGGCGGCGCGGGGCGCCAGGCCCCGTTCGGCCAGCCCCGCGCGGTAGTGGTCGGCGAGCGCGGTGTTGTGGGCGTGGACGGCGGGCACCCCCAGCTCCTCGAGGAGCGCCAGCGACCGCTCGGCACCGACGTACGAGAAGTGGGCATGCGGTTCGTCGAACCGGCGGGCGGTGGCAGCCGGCCGCAGTACCGGGCCGTAGTTGGACTCGTTGAGGTCCTCGCCGGCCACCCAGCCCGCGTGCAGCGCCTCGGGCCAGTCCGCGCCGCCCGGCGCGCCGTCGCCGCCGAACGTCATGAACGTCGTACCGCGCGGGCACAGCAGCCACTTGAAGGCGCCGCAGACCAGGAAGTCGTAGTCGGCGGCGCGCAGCGGCAGCCAGCCGGCCGCCTGGGTGGCATCGAGGTAGGTGCGCGCCCCGTGCGTCCGCGCCGCCTCCCGTACGGCTGCCAGGTCCGCGATCCGTCCGTCCAGCGACTGCACCGCGCTGAACGCGACCAGCGCGGTCCCCGGCCGTACCTCATCGGCCAGCGCATCCAGGGGTACGGTGCGCAGCGTGCGGCCGGGGCGGGCGGCGAGCGGGTTGACCAGGGAGCTGAAGTCGCCCTCGGGGACCAGCACTTCGGACCCCGGCGGCAGAGAGGCAGCGACGAACGCGGACTGGACGGCGACCGAGCTGCCGATCGCGACGCGCTCCTCGGGGATGTCCAGCAGCCGGGCGAAGGCGGCCCGGGAGGCGGCCGCCGGCCCGAAGTAGTCGCGGCCCATGGTGCCGTAGGACGCCGACTCGTCGAGGGCCGCGCGCAGGGCATCGGCGCTGCGGCGCGGGAGCAGACCGGCGGAGGCGGTGTTCAGATACGTCGTCTCGGGCGCGAATTCCGCCCTGCCCAGTGGCGTATGTCGCTGCATGTGCCCACTCTGGTCGACGGCCCGCGCCCCGTCCATCACCCGCCCGCGCCGTTCACGCCCCGGGTACGGCGCACCCCTCGTCGCCGCAGACCTCCGCCTCACCGGCCGCCAGGACCCGCACGGCACCGTCCGCGTGGGCCCGCTCCAGCGCCTGCCGGAAGACCTCGGCGGGCTGTCCGCCGGAGATCCCGTACTTCCGGTCGATGACGAAGAACGGCACGCCGGTGGCGCCCAGCTCCGCCGCGGCCCGTTCGTCGGCGCGCACCTCCTGGGCGTAGGCGCCGGGGTCGGCCAGCACCCGGGCCACCTCATCGGCGGGCAGCCCCGCCGCGACCGCGATCCCGGTCAGCACCGCGGGATCGGCGAGCGGACGGGCCTCGGCGAAGTTGGCGCGGTAGAAGGCGCCGAGCAGCGCGTCCTGGACGACGTGCGCCTTGGCGAGGTGCAGCAGCCGGTGCAGGTCGAAGGTGTTGCCGTGGATGCGGTCGGAGCGGTAGTCCAGCCCCTCCCCCGCCGCCGCGTCCGCGACCCGGGCCTCCATGGCCTCGGCCTGCGTGCGGCTGACGCCGTACTTCGCGGACAGCATGTCGAGCACGGGGAGGTCCGTGGCGGCCGGTGCCTTCGGGTCCAGCTCGAAGGACCGGTGCACCACCTCGACGTCGTGGTTGCCGTTCCGCTGCGCAAACGCGGCGAGCCCGGCCTCGAAGCGGGCCTTGCCGATGTAGCACCAGGGGCAGGCGATGTCGGACCAGATGTCGACGCGCATGGTGAGCTTGCTTTCCTCGTTCGGTCCCCGTCGGGGGTGGACGCCGCCGCCTTGTGGGCGGACGCCGGTACAACCTGCGCGGGCGCCGGGCCATTCCCTGGGTACGGTCCGGACATGACCACCCCACAGGACGCGGGCGGATTCTGGGAGACCACCGGGGCCGCCAAGACATTCACCCACCCGCTCGATGCGGCGCTGCTGGCCGAGTTCGTGCCCCGTACCGCACGGGTGCTGGACTACGGCTGCGGCTACGGACGGCTGACCGCCGAACTGGCCGGGCTCGGGTACCGGTCGGTGCGCGGGGTGGATTTCTCGGCGGCGCTGGTCGAGCGGGGGCGGCGGGAGCATCCCGGGCTGGATCTGCTGCGGTGGGCGGGGTTCCCGCTGCCGTTCGAGGACGGGGCGTTCGATGCGGCGCTGCTGTTCGCGGTGCTGACGTGCGTGACCGAGGACGCGGACCAGGCGGAGATCGTCGGGGAGCTGGGGCGTGTGGTGCGGCCCGGCGGGGTGCTGTATCTGAGCGATGTGCCGTTGCAGAGCGATCCGCTCAACCGGGAGCGGTACGAGCACTTCGCCGGGCGGTACGGCACCTACGGGGTCTTCGAGACGCCCGACGGCGGGGTGTTCCGGCACCATCCTCCGGAGCGGCTGCGGGGGCTGGTGCGCGACGCGGGGTTCGCGGTGGTGCGCGAGCGGGAGGACCGGGTGGGCACCCTGGACGGCCGGATCGCCGGGCGGCTGCAGCTCATCGCGCGGCGGGAGGCGGCAGGGCGAGCACCAGGCTGAGGTGGGTGGCGTCGGGGGCGGGGCGGCGGCCGGGGTCCGGCTGCCAGCCGAGGCCGGTGTAGAAGGCGCGGGCCCGGTGGTTGTGCCAGAGCACGTCGAGGACCGCGCGGGTAGAGCCCGCCGCGCGCCAGGCGTGCAGGCAGGCGGCGTGCAGGGCGCGGCCGACGCCGGTGCCCCAGTGGCCGGGGTCGACGTGCAGCTGGTGGAGTTCGACCGTGCCGGGGCGGTCGGCGCGGTGGCGGCAGGCGGCGGCACCGACGACCGTGTCCCGGCGTACGGCGCACAGTGCGGGGGTGTCGTCGCGGCCGAGGACGCGGCTCCAGTCGGCGTGCCGGCGGGCGTGTTCGGCCGGGGTGTCGAAGGGCGCGCCGGGGAAGCGGCTGTGGTGGTAGGCGGCGTGGGCGGCGGCATGCAGGCGGGCGATCGCCTCGAGGTCCGCCGGGGCCGCCGCGCGGACCTGGAGGGCCGTCCCGTCCCGGGCGTCGAGCACGGCGGCTACCCGCCCTCGGGGCGGCCGTCGAGGCGGCGCGGCAGGCCGAGCGGGTTGTCGTCGTGCAACTCGGGCGGGAGCAGCGCGGGCGGGGTGTCCTGGTAGGCGACCGGGCGCAGCCAGCGTTCGATGGCGGTGCCGCCGACGGAGGTGGACGTGGACGTGGTGGCCGGGTAGGGGCCGCCGTGGTGCTGGGCGGGCGCGACCGCGACGCCGGTCGGCCAGCCGTTGACGACGACGCGGCCGGCGAGCGGGGTGACCTCGGCGAGCAGCCGGGCGCCGCGCCCGGCCCGGTCGCTGCCGGCGCTCTCGGCGTCGCTGAGCTGGAGGGTGGCGGAGAGGTTGCCGGGGAGCCGGGCGAGGACGGCGCCGATCTCGGTCTCGTCGGCGTAGCGGGCGACGACGGTGACCGGGCCGAAGCACTCCTCCAGCAGGAGGTCGTGCGGCCCTTCGGTGGCGAGCCGGGCCGCGGGGACGGCGAGGAAGCCCGCGCCGACCGTGTGCGCGCCGCCCGCGCCGGGGGTCACCGGCGCCTGGACGTCCGGGAGCTCTGCTCGGCTGCGGACGCCGTCGATGAACGCCGCCCGCATCCGGTGGTCGAGCAGCACCCCCGCCTCGGTGTCGCTGACCGCCGCGGTCAGCGCCGTGAGCAGCCGGTCGCCGCCCTCGCCCTCCGGCGCCAGGACCAGGCCGGGCTTGACGCAGAACTGGCCGGTGCCGAGCGTCATGGCGCCGGCCAGCCCCGCGCCGATCTGCTCGGCGCGCTCCTCGGCGGCGGCCTCGGTGATCACCACGGGGTTGAGGCTGCCCAGCTCGCCGTGGAAGGGGATGGGCTGCGGGCGGGCCGCGGCCGCGTCGTACAGGGCGCGCCCGCCGCGTACCGAGCCGGTGAAGCCCGCGGCGCAGATCAGCGGATGGCGCACCAGGTCGAGGCCGGCCTGGAAGCCGTGCACCAGGCCCACCACGCCCGCCGGCAGCCCGACGTCGACGGCGGCGCGGCGCAGCAGCGCGGCGCACAGCTCGGAGGTGGCGGGGTGGTCGGGGTGCGCCTTGACGACGACGGGGCAGCCGGCCGCGAGGGCGCTGGCGGTGTCGCCGCCGGGGACGGAGAAGGCGAGCGGGAAGTTGGAGGCCGAGTAGACCGCCACGGGGCCCAGCGGGATCTTGTAGCGGCGCAGGTCGGGCCGTGGCGGGGTGAGGGCGGGGTCGGGGCGGTCGATCCGTACGTCGAGGAAGGCGCCCTCGTCCACGGTGTCCGCGAACGCCCGCAGCTGGTAGGTGGTCCGGCCCAGTTCGCCGGTGAGCCGGCCGGGGCCCAGCGCGGTCTCCGCGTCGGCGGCCTCGATGACCGCGTCGCCCGCCTCGTCGAGCAGATCGGCGGCGCGGCGCAGCAGCGCGGCGCGCACCTCGCGGCCGGCGAGCGCGCCGCGGGCCGTGTGTGCCTCGCGTACGGCCTGGTCCACCTCGGCCGCTGTGGCTTCCACCGCAACCTGTTCGCGCTGCTTCCCGGTTCGGGGGTCGACACTCCAGACTGGTGCTGCTGCCGCTGTTGCCACCGTGCATTCCTCCCGGGCGAAGTCTTGCCCCACCCTGGACAGCGTTCGATATGCTGAACATCGTCCCAGATGGTGAATATCCGGGACTCTATGGCTGTCCGAACAGAGGGGTCAAGGGCGATGTCAGCTGCCGATACCGGAGGATCGCAGGTCAAATCCGCGGTGCGGACGGTGGAGTTGCTGGAGCACTTCGCGGGCCGCCCCGGTATGCACAGCCTGGCCGCCGTCCAGGAGGCCGTCGGCTACCCCAAGTCCAGCCTCTACATGCTGCTGCGCACCCTCGTCGACCTGGGCTGGGTCGAGACCGATGCGACGGGCACCCGGTACGGCATCGGCGTCCGCGCCCTGCTGGTCGGCACGTCGTACATCGACGGAGACGAGGTGGTGGCCGCCGCCCGCCCGACCCTGGACCGGCTCTCGGACGACACCACCGAGACCATCCACCTCGCCCGCCTGGACGGCACCAACGTCGTCTATCTGGCCACCCGCCAGTCGCAGCACTATCTGCGCCCCTTCACCCGGGTCGGCCGCCGGCTGCCCGCGCACTCCACCTCGCTGGGCAAGGCGCTGCTCGCCACCTACACCGACGACCAGGTGCGGGGGATGCTGCCGCCGGCCCTCGCGGCGCTGACCGAGCACACCATCACCGACCGCGAGGCGCTGATCGAGGAGCTGCACGCGGTACGCGAACAGGGCTATGCGGTCGACCGCGAGGAGAACACCCTCGGCCTGCGCTGCTTCGGCCTCGCGATCCCCTACCGCACCCCGGCGCGGGACGCGGTCAGCTGCTCGGTGCCGGTGGCCCGGCTGACCCCCGACCACGAGCAGATGATCAAGGACATGCTGTTCGACGCCCGCGACCGGCTCACGCTGGCCACCCGCCGCCTCTGAGGTACCGGGCCCGCCTCCCCCGTACGGCGGAGGCGGATCGCCCGCGGGGCCGAGGCGGGCGGGGCGGGGCGCCGGAAGGCTGGCGGCATGACCTCGCAGCGCACCCGTTCCGTTCTGCGGGCGACCACCCTCGTCGCCTGCATCCCGTATCTCTCCCTCAAGATCGCCTGGATCGGGGGCGGCCGCATCGGCATCCCCGAGGGGAGCGCGCTGCGCCGGGACGGCAACTCCCTGATGGCGCTGAACGCGCTCACCCTGCTGATGGACGCCGCGGTGGTCGTGCTGGCGTTTACGCTGACCCGGCCGTGGGGGCGGCGGGTGCCGGCCTGGCTGCTGGCACTGCCCATGTGGTGCGCGACCGGCCTGCTCGCGCCGATCGTCGCGGTCTTCCCCGTCCAGACGCTGGCCTCGGTGGTGCGCGGCAACGGCGTCGGCGGTCTCCTCGGCAACGACGTGCCCGGCGGCAGCGCGGCCGAACTGCTCGACCCCTGGGTGTGGAGCGTCGTCTACACCGGCTTCATCGTGCAGGCACTGGCCCTGGGCGCCCTGTTCCTGCGCTACGCCAGGGAGCGCTGGGGTGATCTGTGGCGCGGCCGCGTCGGTGCGCTCCCCGACAGCCCCACCCGCCCCGCACGCCGGCTGACCGCGGCCGCGGTGGCCGTACTGGCCGTGCTGCCCGCCGCGATGCATCTGCTGTGGGCGGCCGGCGGCACCGTCGGCCTGAGCCCCGAACGGGTCGCGACGGCCGACCTCAACTCCCGTCTGAACGACGCCGGTTACGTCCTGTTCGCGCTGCTCACCGTCGCCGGGACGCTGATGCTCGGCCACCGGCGGGGCCGCCGCGTCCCGCTGCTGCTGCCGCTGGCGGCCGCCTGGATCGGCTCGGGGGCGCTGGCCTGCTGGGGCGGCTGGATGATGCTGACCACGGTCACGGTCGTCGCCGGCGATCCGAAGCTGCCCACCCCCCTGATGAGCCTGACTTACGCTGTGCAGGTGATCGTCGGGATGCTTGTGGCCGTCGCCGGTGCCCACTTCTTCGCCGAGCGCGAGGGCGCGCGGTGCGCATAAGGGCGGGCGCCTTCGGCCGGCGCTGGGCCCATCTGGTCATGGGCGGCGCGATGTTGATGCCGTATTTCCTGGTGACGTCGATCATCGTGTCCGTTGTCATGGGCCTCGACCCGTACCGCGATCCCCTGTCCCAGTTCATCGCGTTCGGTGCCGCCCTGCCGCCCGCCGGACTGGCCGCGCTGCTCTTCCCGCCGGCGCGGCCGATGGGGGCGGGCGCCGTCAAGTCGCTGTGCGGTGTGCCGGGGGAGCTGCTGGCCGACGAGCCGGGGTATACGTGGGCGGCCCGGTGGCGCACCGGACTGTGGTTCATGACGCACAGCGCGGTCGGCGCGATCGTGAGCGGGATGTCGCTGGCCGCGCCGCCGGCCGCGATCGGGCTGATGGTGCTGCCGTTCTCGGCGTCGCTGCAGCGCGCCTGGCCGGGGTGGCATCGGGCCGCCCCCGGTGCGCTCGGCCCGCTCGCCGGGCCGGCGCTCCTGGCCCTGGTGGTCGCCACCGCCTGGGGGGCCGGGAAGCTGCTGGCCCGTCTGGCGCCGGTCCTGCTCGGCCCGACGCCCGCCGACCGGCTGGCCGCGGCCGAGCGCCGGGCCGCCGTTCTGGCCTCCCGCAACCGGCTGGCGCGCGAGCTGCACGACGCGGTGGGGCATGCGCTGAGCGCGGTCACCCTCCAGGCGAGCGCGGCCCGCCGGGTGCTGGACGCGGACCCGGAGTTCGCCCGCCAGGCGCTGACCGCCATCGAGGAGACCACCCGCGATGCGGTCGCCGAACTGGACACCGTACTGGGGCTGTTGCGCGAGGACGGCGCCGTTCCCACCGCACCCGCGCCCGCCCTGGACGGCCTGGACGCCCTCCTGGCCCGCACCCGCACGGCGGGCCTGGGCATCGAGGCGACGGTCGAGGGAACCTGCACGGGCCTGCCCCCGGTGGTCTCCCGGGAGGCATACCGGATCGTGCAGGAGGGGCTGAGCAATGTGCTGCGGCACGCCGGGCCGGTGCCCGTAAAGCTGCGACTGTGCGTGGGCAAGGGGGAGTTGAGGCTGACGATGGAGAATCCGGTGGATGCGGCACTGCCCGCGGACCGTTCGGAGGGCGGCCGCGGGCTGCGCGGGATCGGCGAGCGGGCCCGGCTGCTGGGCGGCGATGCGACGGCCGGGGAACACGACGGCCTATGGCGCCTGACGGCCGCCCTCCCGATAGCGGGAGCGGCGCGGTGAGCGGGGACGACGGCACGGCCCCGCTGCGCATCTTCCTCGCCGACGACGAGCGGATGGTGCGTACGGCGCTGCGCGCGATCCTCGGCTTTGAGGACGACATGGAGGTCGTCGGGGAGGCCACGACCGGCGCGGAGGCGGTACCGCTGATCCGGGAGCTGCGGCCGGACATCGTGCTGATGGATGTCCGGATGCCCGAGATCGACGGGATCCGGGCGACCGAGCAGGTGCTGGACCGGATGCCGCAGCCGCCGCGCATCATCGTCGTCACGACCTTCGAGAACGACGCCTGTGTGTATGACGCGCTGCGGGCGGGGGCCAGCGGGTTCCTGCTCAAGCGGTCCCGGGCGGAGGAGCTGGTGCGGGCCGTGCGGATGGTGGCGCGCAGCGATTCGCTGCTGTTCCCGGCGGCGGTCCGCGCGCTGGCCGCCCGCCATGCCGGGCAGCGGGCGGCCGACGACGGGGCGCGGGCGCTGCGGGACCGGCTGTCCGAGCGCGAGCGGGCGGTGCTGCGGCTGATGACGGCGGGGCTGACGAACGCCGAGATAGCGGACCGCCTGGGCGTCGGCCCGGCCACTGTGAAGACGCATGTCGCGGGGGTGCTGGCCAAGCTCGGCGTACGGGACCGGACCCAGGCGGTGATCGCGGCGTACGAGTGCGGTTTCGTACGGCCCGGCTGACCCCGCAGGGCCAGGCCCGTTGCTCCCCCCGGTGACGCCATTCACCCGTTCGTCCCGGCCGGGCAGGCCCGCCCGCGGTCGTACCGATTAGCTCGGAGACCAGGAGCGCGGCCTTCCGCTCCCGGTGGCACAACGGCGTGCCACGGGCCGCGCTTCGTGGAGGTCCGTGCCATGCGCTCCCTGCGATCCCCCCGGCTGCTCTCCGGCACCGCATTCGCCGCCGTCGCCGTCGCCCTCGGCCTCGCCGCCTCCGCGGCGTACGCCGGCGACTTCGGCGAGGTCGAGGCCTCGCCGCACCCGGCCAGGGCGGGCTCCAGCGTGTCGCTGGCCACCAGGGACTGCGGGCACAGCCGGTCGGCGACCGTCGACGCCAGCACGCTGGGCGGGGGCATCATCACGCTGCGGCCGGGCAAGGGCGCGCTGGTGGGCGAGCTCAGGGTCCGGCCGGACACCCTGCCGGGCAATTACGGCATCGGCGGCAAGTGCGCCGACGGCAAGGACATCACCGGCACGGTCAGCGCCGGCCGGGGCGACCGGGGCGATCTCACCGGCGCCGACCGGGCCGCCGCGAGCCCCGGCCCCAAACCCAGGGGCGGGGTGAAGACCGGCGCCGGCGTCCCGGACGAGCGCCCCGGCACCGCCGAGATCCTCACCGGCGCGTGCCTGATGCTGGCCGCTGCCGCCGGGGGGAGCTGGGTGCTGCGGCGGCGGCACGGGGGTGGCAGGGGCTGACGGGGCGGTGGTGCTCAGCTCCGGAGCCGCCGAACGGGAATGCCCAGCCGGTCGTGCCAGGCTTGGCCGACGGCCTTCAGGGCGGCGCATCCCGTAGGGACGCCAGCGCCTCCCGCACGGACGCCAGATCGCGGTCGCTCGCCAGGCCCGCGTGGTAGAGCCGCAGTTCCGTGGCGCCGAGCGAGGCGGCATGGACGGCGTCGGCGGCGAGGGTGCCGGGGCGGCCGCCCAGGCCGGAGACGACGGTGAGGTTGGCGGCGACAGTGGCGGCCGCCGGGCGGTTCGCGAAGGGGGCGAGGACGTCGGCGCGGGTGCGGTCGTCGCCGGTGCACGGCAGGACCACGCCGTCCGTGTGGGCGAGGACGTCCGCCGGGTCCACCCCGGCGTTGGCGCCGCAGCGGTGTGCGGCCGGGTCGGCGTGCAGCAGCACCCGGAACGGCCCCGTCGCCGCATCCCGTACGGCCGCCACCGCCGCCCGCTGGAACGTCCGCGCCACCCGGTCGCGCCGGCTCCGCACCACCCCCGCCAGCTCCCCGCCGAGCAGCGCCTCGACCGCCGCCCACTCCCCCGCCCGGTCGCCGTCCGCACCGGCCCCGCCGTCCCCGCCGGCCCACACGGGCTCCAGGGCCCGCTGCACAGCAGCCCTCAACCCCCCTGCAGGAAGGCCGAGTTCGGCGTACCCGTCCGCGCAGACCGTACAGAAGCACAGCGACATCAGATACTGCGCGGCGCCGGAGAGCGGCACACCGCCCGTCTTGTCGTGGGCGTGCAGATGGGCCAGTCCGTACCAGCCGCAGGACTCCAGCTCGGTGCCGCGGGCGCCGGGCCGCAGGGCTGCCTCGGCGGCGAGGGCGACCAGGTGGTCGCGGACCTCGGGGCGGGCGATACAGGGTGCCCAGGGGTACGGGTCGCCATAGGCGTTGCGTACGACGGCGGACGGATGCTCCGCGCCCAGGCGGGAGTTGTGGGCCAGAACGACCCAGCTGTGCACCTCGAGCCCCGCTGCCGTCAGCGCCCGCGCGGCCTCGCCGAAGGGGTCCGCGCCGGACATCCAGTCCTGGGGGTACGGGCGCAGCGCGCGGCGCGCCCAGCGCGCGGGGTCCGTCGGGTAGAGGACGGCGGCGTGCCGGGCGGTGACGATGCGGTGGCGGGGGTGGCGCGGGGTGAGGGCGCGGGTGGAGTGATAGGCGGCGGCCAGCGTGACCTGCTGGACGCCGAGGGCGGCGAGACGCTCGGCGGCCTGCGGGTCGCCGACCACGTCCCAGGGGTAGAGGAAGGCGGCGCTGCGCATCATGCCCCCGGCGCGGCCGCGGCCAGGGCCAGCCCGCGGTCGATCAGCTCGGCGAGCCGCTCGACATGCGCCGGGGCCGGTTCGCTCAGCGGCGGCCGGACCTCACCGACGTCCGCGCCGCGCAGCCGTACACCGGCCTTGACCAGCGAAACGGCATAGCCGCGGCCCTGGTTGCGCAGTTCGACCAGCGGCCGGTAGAAGCCGTCCAGCAGCCGGTCGACGGTGCCCTGGTCGCCGTCGGCCAGCGCCCGGTGGAAGGCGAGGGCGATCTCGGGGGCGAAGGCGAAGACGGCGGAGGAGTAGAGGTGCACGCCCAGGCCCCGGTAGGCGGGGCCGGTGAGTTCGGCGGTGGGCAGGCCGTTGAAGTAGAGGAAGTCCTCGCCGGGGGCCTCGGTGCGGACGGCGCTGATGATGCGCTGGAGGAGGTCGAGGTCGCCGAGGCCGTCCTTGAGGCCGATGATGCCCGCGGTGCGGGCCAGGGCGACGACGGTGGCGGGCTCGAAGACGGCGTTGTCGCGCTGGTAGACGATGACGGGCAGAGGCGTGGCGGCGGCGAGTTCGGTGTAGTGGCGCAGCAGTCCCTCCTGTCCGGCGACGACGAGGTAGGGCGGCATGGCGAGCAGCCCGTCGGCGCCCGCCTCCTGGGCCAGGCGGGCGAACTGGACGGCGAGGGCGGTGCCATAGCCCGTTCCGGCGATCACCGGGACGCGGCCCGCGGCCTCCTGGACCGCGGCGGCGACGCACTCGGCGAATTCGCCGGGGGTCAGCGCGGGGAATTCGCCGGTGCCGCAGCAGGCGAAGACGGCGGCCGCGCCCGCCTCGATCCCGCCGCGCACATGGGCGCGGAACGCCTCCAGGCCCACGGTGCCGTCCGGTGCGTACGCGGTCACCGGGAAGAACAGCAGTCCGTCGAGACGGCCGGCGAGCGGAGGGTGTGCGGTCACGGGCTCTCCCTGCCAAGGCCGTGCACGTTCTTGGCTGTACGTACACGTCCCTGATTGACGTACATATGCATGAACATGATTACGTTAGAGGGGCCCTTCCGCACCGGTCAAGACCCCACAACCGCCGCCCCGCAAGCCGATTTCGCCATTGCGTCAAGCGCCTTGACCGGCTCGGAACCGGCTCCCTAGCGTGCCCACACACAGGAAGACCGTTCCGTCATACGTCCCGACGCCGCACGACGACACACGACACCCGGCCCCTGAAGGAGTTCCTTCCTTGGCTCCTCCCCCTCATAAACGAGGGGGATTCCTGGCTCACTTCGCCTGACACCCAGCAGGTGGCAGGGCTGACAAGATCAGCACTAGCCGGGTGGAAGACCAGCCCGGACCTGGGGGCACCTCGCAGCGGTAGCTGGGGGACATCACGCGAGCGGAGTTCTTGTCTCGTGGTGAGACGGCTCCGCACGCGGTGCAGGCATATGTCCTTTCGGAGAGGGGGAGTGCGTGCTTGGTTCTCGCTCCGCACTGTGCGCAGTCCATGGTGGTGTGCGCGGGGTGGACAAGGTGCACGATGCGCCCGTGCGGCTTGAAGTCCTCAACGGCCGGGGCGTCATGGTCGCGGACCCCGCTCGGCTTGCCGTCGGCCCGAGGAACACCCCGCTGTCATCTCCGTGATCAGCGACCGAAGCGCACATCTCCATCAGCAGCCAGGGCGCCCCGGAGAGCCGGACGGCCACTCCTGGTCAGCCACTGAAGGCAAGACCTCACAAGCCACATCCGGCCCTCCCGGGCCGCCTGACAACTTACGGAGAACCCGATGACCGCACCCCGCACCGTCCTGCTCACCGGCGCCGCCGGCGGCCTCGGCACCCTGATGCGCGAGCTGCTGCCCCCGTACGGCTACACCCTCCGCCTCTTCGACCAGCGGCCCGTCGAGGGCGCACCGGACGCCATCACCGCCGATCTGGCCGACAAGGAGGCGCTGCGCGAGGCCGTACGGGGCGTCGATGCGATCGTCCATCTCGCCGGCATCTCCCTGGAGGCCCCGTTCGAGCACATCCTGCGGGCCAACATCGAGGGCACCTACCACCTCTACGAGGCGGCGCGCGAGGCGGGCGTACGGCGTATCGTCTTCGCCTCCTCCAACCACGCCGTCGGCTTCACCCCCCGCCCGCCGGACGGTTCCGGCGCGATCCCCGTCGACACCCCGCGCCGCCCCGACACCTACTACGGCCTGTCCAAGGGCTTCGGCGAGGACCTCGCGTCCCTCTACCAGGACCTGCACGGCATCGAGACCGTCTCGATCCGCATCGGCTCCTGCTACGCCAGGCCGACATCCGTGCGGATGCTGTCGATCTGGCTGAGCCCGGCCGACTGTGCCCGTCTGCTGCACGCCTCGCTCACCGCGCCGGACGTCGGCCACACCGTCGTTTACGGTTCCTCCGCCAACACCCGGCTGTGGTGGGATCTGTCCTCCGCCCGCGCCCTCGGCTACGCGCCGGAGGACGACTCCGAGCCGTACGCCGCCGAGCTGATCGCCGCCCAGGGCGAACTCGACCCCCACAACCCCGGACACGCACACCTCGGCGGCGCCTTCTGCACCGACCCGCCCCGCTGGCCGCACTGAGCGTGGCCCGTGCCACGCCAGGGAACCCGCACCGGCCACACTGCGTCCTCATCTGTGTACCAACCCTCCCGGCGAGAACGAGGAATGCACCATGGGCATCGTCACCTGGCTCGTACTGGGCCTGATCGCGGGCGTCATCGCCAAGGTCCTGCTGCCCGGACGGGACCCGGGCGGCCTGGTCGGCACCACACTGATCGGCATCGCCGGCGCCTTCATCGGCGGCTGGCTGTCCACCAAGATCCTGCACCGCCCGATCCCGAAGGACATCGGCGAACCCTCCATGTGGATCGCCTCGATCGCCGGGGCCCTGGTCCTGCTGATCGCCTACCGGCTGCTGTTCGGCAACTCCCGCGAGCGGCGCTGAGGAGGAATCTGGCCCCGGTAGCGCAGTTCACGCCGGGTAATGGAACCGCAAAAGCCGGCCGATCGTTACCTTTGACATGACCGCTATGACTCCTGGCTCGAACCTCCCTCTCACCGCCGCGCGGGTGGCGGTGGATGTCACCGCCCCCGCGCAGTTGGATGTGTCGGGCCTGCTGCTCACCGCCAACGGCAAGGTGCGCTCCGACGACGACTTCGTCTTCTACAACCAGCCCAACGGACCCGGCGTGACCCACACCGCGGCGGCCGCCGGACAGGGCGACACCATCACGGTGGACACCGCCGCGGTGCCCGAGGGCATCGAGAAGATCGTGGTCACCGCGAGCCTGGACGCGCCCGGCGCGACCTTCGCCGGCACCGAACCGACCGGCACAGTCCGCAACGCCGACGACGGCAGCGTGATCGCCTCCTTCACCCCGCCGCAGCTGGGCACCGAGACCGCGCTGGTGGTCGTCGAGATCTACCGCCGCAACGGCGCCTGGAAGGTCCGCGCGGTCGGCCAGGGCTACGCCAATGGACTCGCCGGCATCGCCACCGACTTCGGCGTCAGCGTGGAGGAGCCGGCCACCCCGGCCGCCGCCCCGCAGGCACCGCCCGCGCCGCCCGCTCCCCCGGCGCCCCCGGCCGCCCCCGCCCCGGCGCAGGCCGCCGCGCCCCCGGCACCGCCCGCTCCGCCGGCGCCGGAACCGGCGGCCCCCGGCACCGGCAAGATCAACCTCGACAAGGGCCGGGTCAGCCTCCAGAAGAACCAGACCGTCTCCCTGGTCAAGGGCGGCCGGCCGCTGCTCAGCACCGTCACCATGGGCCTCGGCTGGGAGCCCGCCTTCCAAGGCAAGAGCGTCGACCTGGACGCCTCCGTCATCGCCTACGGCCCGGACCGCAAGAAGGTCGACAACTGCTTCTTCGGCAAGCTGATGATCCTCAACGGCACGATCCAGCACTCCGGCGACAACCTCACCGGCGACGGCTCCGGCGACGACGAGGTCATCACCGTCCACCTGGGCGGCCTTCCCCCGGAGGTCACCGGCCTGGTCTTCACCGTGAACTCGTTCTCCGGCCAGAAATTCTCCGACGTGGCCAAGGCCTACTGCCGCCTGAGCGACGCCGCCACCGGCGAGGAACTGGTCCGCTTCGACCTCACCGGCTCCGAACAGCTCACCGGCGTCCTGATGGCGAAGCTCATCCGCCAGTTCTCCGGCGAATGGGAAATGACGGCCATGGGCGAATTCGTGGACGCCCGCACGGTGCGCGGCATGGTCAAGCCGGGGGCCGCGGCCCTCTGAGCGCCCGCCGCACGACAGCGGCACACCACGGTCACCCCCACCGACCGTCTTTTCCCCACCCCCGACGGGAGGTGCCGGGCCGTAGCGGCGAAGCCGTCCAGGCCCGGCACCGCACCCGAACAGCCCCGCGTGGGGGTACCTCCCAGCGTTGGCCGGGGGAGGCAACCGCCCGCCGCAGGCACGACAGCGAGAAAGTCCGGCACGTCGGCCGGGGCAAAGCGCAGCGAACCGGCTCCAGGACCGACAATGGCCCCGTCCGTACCGCACGCACGAGGAGCGACCGATGGCGCAGCAGTCGCAACCGGAACCGCAACCGCTCCCCACCGGCGAAGCCAACGAGCTCCCCGACCGGGTCGCGACGGTCTACGGCGACCACGACCTGAGCACCGTGGCCGCCTTCGCCGGCGGCTACATCAACTTCGGCTACTGGGCCTGGCTGCCCCATCTCGCGAACGGACCGCTGAGCGAGGCCGACCGGATCCGCAGCGAGCAGGATCTCTACCGCCTGGTGCTGGGCGCTCTCGAGCGGACCGAGGGCCGCAGCGCCCTGGAGGTCGGCTGCGGCCGCGGCCTGGGCTGCGCCCTGGCGCTGCAGGAGTTCGGGCTGGGCCCGGTGACCGGCCTGGATGTGCACCCGGACCAGATCGCCCGCGCCCGGGAGGCGAACGCGACGCTGCTCGCCGGGCCCGCGCAACTGGAGTTCATCGAGGGCAGCGCGCAGCGCATCCCGCTGCCCGCCGCGAGCGTCGACTGTCTCTACTCCGTCGAGGCGGCCCAGCACTTCCGCGATCTGACCGGCTTCGCCCAGGAGGCGGCACGGGTGCTGCGCCCGGACGGCCGGCTGGCGCTGACGACGTTCTTCGCCCGCATCCAGGAGGCCGCCCGCGCGCTGCCGGAGCTGCTGCCCCCGTACGCCGACGGCCTGGACGTCCCGTATGTGATCGACGACGTGGCCGGCACGCTGGCCGCGGCCGGGCTGCGGGACGTCCGGGTGCAGGCGATCGGCGAGGGGGTCTGGGAGCCGTACGACCGCTATATGGCCCAGCGGCGGGAGCTGCGCGACGGGTGGCCCCGCCGCTACCTGACGACATATCAGACGGGCCTGCTGGACTACTACGTCATCACGGCCGCGGCCCCCGGCGCCGCCCCCGGCCCCTCCGCCGCTGCTACTTCTGCCGACGGATCCGCTTCCACGGCCCCGTGATCGCCAGCATGATCCCCGGTTCCTGGATGTTGGCGAACAGCGTCCGCCCGTCGGGCGAGAACACCGGGCCGGTGAACTCGCTGAACTCCGGCTCGTCGGCGGTGCCGATGTTCAGCTCATTGCGCGCGACGGGGTACGTACGGCCGTCCTCGGTGGCACCGAACAGATGCTGGATGCCCTCGCCGTCCTCCGCGATGATCAGCCCCCCGTACGGCGAGACGCTGATGTTGTCCGGGCCGTCGAGCGCGCCGTCCTTCCCGGGGTCCGGGTTGACGCCGAACCGCACCTTCAGCGTCAGCGTCCGGCGCCGCGGGTCGTAGAACCACACCTGGCCGTCGTGCCGGACCGGGCTCTCCTCACGGGCGTACGACGACACCACGTACACCCCGCCGTCCGCCCACCACATGCCCTCCAGCTTGCGGGCGCGGGTGATCTCCCCCGCGGCGAACTGCTTGCGCACCGAGGCCGTGCGGGCGTCGCGGTCGGGGACCTCGATCCAGTCGACGCCGTAGACCGTGCCGGGCTTGGTGGCGCGCGAGAGGTCGTCGACGTAGCGGCCTCCGGAGTCGAAGCACTTGGCGGCCGCGAGCACACCGGCGTCGTCGGCCAGCGTCCGCAGCTGCCCGCGGCCGTGCGCGAAGCCGTGCGGCGGGGTCCAGCGGTAGAGGAGGCCGTTGGGCTCCGAGGCGTCCTCGGTCAGGAAGAGGTGGCCGCGCCCGGGGTCGACGACCACGGCCTCGTGGGCGTAACGCCCCAGCGCCTTGAGGGGCTTGGGATCGCGGCCGGCCCTGACGTCGTGCGGGTCGACCTCGAAGACATGGCCGTGGTCCTTGGTCATGCCGTGCTCGCCGGCCTTGTCCTCGTTCTCCTCGCAGGTCAGCCAGGTGCCCCAAGGAGTGGTCCCGCCCGCGCAGTTGGTGGACGTACCGGCGATACCGACCCACTCGCCGACCGGCGTGCCGTCCTGGGCGACCTCGACGACGGTGCAGCCGCCGGCCGCCGCCGGGTCGTAGACGAGTCCCTCGGTGAGCGGCACCGGGTGCGGCCAGTCGGCGCGCGGGCCCTTGAGCTCGTGGTTGTTGACGAGCAGGGTGGTGCCCCGGCGGCCGGCGAAGGTGCCGGTGCCGTCGTGGTTCGAGGGGGTGGACTCGCCGCTCTCGAGCTTGGTCACACCGGTCCGGGTGATGATCCGGTACGAGAATCCGGCGGGCAGCGCGAGGATGCCGTCCGGGTCCGGGAGCAGCGGGCCGTAGCCGAAGGCTCCCTCGTCCGCGGTGCCGTCGGGAGCGGTGTCCGGAGCCTCCTCGCCGATGGCGCCGGGCGCGGTGGCCAGCACGCCTACGCTGCCGGCCAGCGCCACCGAGGCGCCGGTGAGGGCGGAACGCTTGGCGAACTTTCTCCGGGTGAGCGGCATTGTCATCTCCTGGATGGCCGGTTTCTTCCCCTGTGCCTGCGCCGCACACGGTCTCCTACGCCGTCGAACTCCAGTTGAACGCCGCCCTACGCCCAGGAAGCGGTTGCCCCTCACGCACGACAGCGGGTGGCCGGCCCGGCCACCCGCTGTAGCTGTATGTGTGCCGGGCCCGTCTCAGCCCGTCTGCCGCGACCGCGCCTTGAACGCGGCCTTACGGGCCTCCTTGGCGGCCTTCTTGTCCGGGTGGAGGCGCCCCATGGCCTCCAGGACGTCGGCGGTGGCCGGGTGGTCGACCCGCCAGGCGGTGTCGAAGAACCCGCTGTGCTGCTCGGTCAGGCTCTGGACGAGGTCGCGCAGCTCGGCCGCCGCCTCGTCGTCCGCGCTGTCCAGCTGCGCCGCGATGGTGTCCACCGTCAGCCAGAAGATCATCTCCTGGGACGGCTCGGGGATGCCCGGCAGCGCCCGCTCGGCGAGCCAGACCCGCGCCAGCCCGCCCAGCTGCCGGTCGTCGAGCACCTCACGCAGCGCGGCCTCGGCGTCCGGCGGGACCAGGGAGAGGGTCTGCTGGGCGGCGAGCCGGCGCAGCGGGGCGCGCTCGTCGTCGCCGCGGGCGGCGCCCAGCAGATCGCGGGAGGCGTCGAGGGGGCCGCGGGCGGCGAGCCACAGCTCGGACTCGGCCTGGGCGAGCGCCTCGGGGTATTCGGGCAGCGCGTCCAGGAGGACATCGGCGCCCTTGTCGGTGAGGTCACCGACGGCCGGGGCGTGCACCCCGGCGTCCAGCATCCGGGCGCGGACGGCCCATACGCCGAGCGGGGTGAGCCGGACCATGCCGTAGCGGGAGACGTCCTCGTCGGTGAGCGGCTCGGCGGACCGCACCGTCTCGCCCTGCTCGTCCAGCTCCTCGATCAGCGCCTCGTCGACCGGCCGGTACGCGACCAGCCCGATCGGCTCCAGCACCCGGAACTGGTCGTCCAGCCGCATCATCGCCTCGGAGACCTCTTCGAGGACGTCGTCGGTGGGCTCGTCCATATCGTCCGGGACGATCATGGACGCGGCCAGCGCGGGCAGCGGAATGTCCTGGCCGGGGCCCTCGTGCAGCGCGGTGAGCAGGTAGAGGTTGCCGAGGATGCCGTCCAGCAGCTCGGCCTCCTCCTCCGGGTTCCAGTCGATGGCGTCCAGGTCCAGTTCGCCGCCCTCGGCGATCTGGTCGGCGATGTCGGAGAGGTCGGGGGCGGCCGCGTCCGCGAGCACCGTCTCCATGCCCTCGAGCCAGATGTCGAGGATGTCGTGCGGGCTGCCGGAGGTGAGCAGGCCCAGCTCGTCGCCGGGGGTGGCGGTGCCGAGCGCCGCGTCCTCGGCGCCGTCGTCCCCCTCGGGGGTCTCGTCGATCTGCACCAGTCCGGTGTCCACCGCCAGCTGCCAGGCCTCGGCGGTGTACCCGGGCCCGTCCTCGTCGCCCGCCAGGCCCAGGTGCTCGGTGGCGGCGCCCAGCGCCTCGTGGAGGATCTCGCCGCCGGCGCCGACCGGCACGCCCCGCTCCGCCCAGCGGGCCAGCTTGGCGGCACGGGCCATCAGCGGGGCGCTCAGCGCGTCCCGGGCCAGCTCCGCTTCGGAGTGCAGCCGCACCGGCGGCAGGGTGGGGCGGTCTGCGGACATCTGGGGCTCAGCTCCTAGGACGGACTACGGGCTCGTGCGACGCCCAAGCGTAGACGGAATTCGCCGTATCTCGGACGGTTCACCCCCTCGTACGCTCCCGGTCACCGGGAGAACCTTGACAACTCCCTTGCCCAGACCGGAGATTGACGCGCGTAGCGCGCGCCGGTCCCGCTCCGTACGCACGTTGCCCCTACCCCCACGTTCACCCCCCATTTTCTTCCGGAGGCAAGCATGCCGTCCCGTCGTTCGCTCCGTAGACCGGCCGCCGTCAGCGCGGTCGTCGCGGCCGCCCTCGCCGGCGGACTGATCCTCGCCACCCAGTCCGCCTCCGCGGCCGGCACCCGGATCCACGACATCCAGGGCAGCACCCGAATATCCCCGCTCGCCGGGAAGCAGGTCGAGGAGGTGCCGGGCACGGTCACCGCCGTCCGCTCCTTCGGCTCGGCGCGGGGTTTTTGGGTGCAGGACCCCCACCCGGACAAGGACGACGCGACCAGCGAGGCCGTCTTCGTCTTCACCGGCAAGGAGACCCCGAAGGTCGACGTCGGCAACGCCGTCACCGTCAGCGGTACGGTCAGCGAGTACTACCCCGGCGGCAAGGACGCCGGCCTCCAGTCCGTCACCGAGATCACCGACGCCACCTGGAAGGTCACCGCCGCCAAGGCCCCGCTGCCGGCCGCCTTCACGCTCAACCCGGCCTCGGTGCCGGACCGTTACGCCCCCGACGCGGGCGGCAAAACCATCGAATCGCTGAAGCTGAGGCCCGCCTCGTACGCGCTGGACCGCTACGAGTCCCTCGAGGGCATGCGGGTCTCGGTCCGCAATTCCCCGGTGGTCGGCGCCACCAGCACCTACAACGACCTGTGGGTGACCGCCGAGCCGGGCCACCACCGAACCGCCCGCGGCGGCACGTTCTACGGCTCGTACGCAGACCCCAACGGCGGCCGGGTCAAGGTGCAGTCGCTGATCCCCTTCTCCCAGCGCCCGTTCCCGAAGGCCGATGTCGGCGACGAGCTGACCGGCACCACCGCCGGGCCGCTGGACTACGACAACTTCGGCGGCTACACCCTCCAGGCCACCGAGCTGGGGAAGGCCACCGGCCACGGACCGGCCGCGGAGACCACCCGCAAGCAGAAGCCCGACGAGCTGGCCGTGGCCACGTACAACGTCGAGAACCTCTCCCCCGCCACCCCGCAGGCCAAGTTCGACCGGCTGGCGAAGGCGCTGGTGACCAACCTGTCGGCGCCCGACGTGGTCGCGCTGGAGGAGGTCCAGGACGACAACGGCCCCACCGACGACGGTACGGTCACCGCCGGGGCGACCCTGAAGAAGCTCACCGACGCGATCAAGGCGGCGGGCGGCCCGGCGTACGAGTGGCGGCAGATCGACCCGCAGAACGACCAGGACGGCGGCCAGCCCGGCGGCAACATCCGCAATGTGTTCCTGTTCAACCCCGCGCGGGTGGCGTTCACCGACGTCAAGGGCGGCGACGCCACCACGCCCGTGAAGGTGGTCGACGATCACGGCAGGGCCGGGCTGTCCGCCTCACCGGGCCGGATCGCGCCCGCCGACCAGGCCTGGAAGGCCAGCCGCAAGCCTCTCGTCGGCCAGTTCTCCCTCAAGAGCCGCCCGGACAGCCGGGTGTTCGTGATCGCCAACCACTTCAACTCCAAGGGCGGCGACCAGGGCCTGGACAGCCGCTTCCAGCCGCCGGCCCGCAGCTCCGAAACCCAGCGCACCGCACAGGCCAAGCTGGTCAACGCCTTCGTCAAGGACCTGCTGGCCAAGGACCCCAAGGCCCAGGCGGTGGTCGCCGGGGACCTCAACGACTACCAGTTCTCGCCCGCCCTGAAGGCCCTGACCGACGGCGGGGTGCTCACCGACCGCGTCAACGCTCTGCCGAAGGCCGAGCGCTACGGCTACGTCTACCAGGGCAACTCCCAGGTCCTGGACCACATCCTCACCAGCAAGGCACTCACCAAGGCCGACTACGACATCGTCCACGTCAACGCCGAGTACGCCGACCAGGCCAGCGACCACGATCCGCAGGTGCTGCGCATCCGGCCGTAGCCCCGTGCCGCCACTCTCCGTCACGCGCCGTCACTCCACCGGCCCCGGTCCGGGCGCCAGGCATCACCCGGGGTGCGCTACTGGGCTGGTACGCACCGTTCCGGCTCAACGAGCCGAGCAGGAGCCCAGCAAGGGAGTCACCATGGCGAAGGCGCAGAACCGTAAGTCGGGGAAGGACCGTTCCACGGAGCGGCGCACCGACCGCGAGCGGGAGCCGAGGATGCCGGAGGAGTCCGCCGCCGAGCGGACCCAGGACCTCAGGGCCCCCTCGCGGGAGGCCTGACGGACGTGTGATGGGCCGGTGATGGCCGAACGGCCGCCGCACCGATGGGTGCGGCGGCCGTTTTCCTGTCGTCGGACGACTCAGTGGCTCTCGTGGGGCGGGTACGGCCCGGGTGCCGGGCCGAATCCGCCGCCGGCGGCGGGCTGTCCGGGGGCGGGCTGCTGGTAGGGCGCGGGCTGTCCGTACGGGCCGGCCTGGCCGTGCGGGGCGGCGGGCTGTCCGTAGGGGGCGGGCTGTCCGTGCGGAGCGGCCTGCCCGTACGGCCCTCCCTCCGGGTCCTGACCGCGGTCGCCGCCCTCCGGCTCGTCCTCCTCGGCCGCTACGAGGTCACGTACCAGCAGCGTCGCGCCCGCCACCGCGCCCGGCATCAGCACCACCGCGAGGAACGGGATCAGGAACAGCAGCACGATGGGGGTGCCGAAGCCGACGGCCAGCGCCTTGCGGCCGCGCAGCAGGCGCAGTCGCTCGCGGACCGGGATGTCCCGGCGCTGCATGGCCACCGAGGTCAGCTCGACGGCGAGAAAGAACCCGCTGACGCAGAAACCGACGACCGGAATGACCGTCTGCCCGATGACCGGCACAAACCCGAGCGCGAACAGCAGGATCCCGAAGACGACGGCCCGCAGCAGCACATGGACGCTGTCCCGCAGCGCGATCCAGATCTCCTGCCACATCGGCCGGTCCGGGCCCTCCGGGCAGTGCCCCTCGCCCTTCTCGACCTGCTCGGAGAGCGACTCGTAGAACGGGTCGCCGATCACCAGGGTGACGGCGGTGAAGGTCAGGACGGAGAGCATCAGCGCGCCCGCGAACAGCAGCGCGACGAACAGCCCGCGCAGCAGACCCTGCCAGGGCGAGCCCCAGTCGTCGGCGAACGGTGTCGCCCAGGCGGCGATGTCGCCGGACCAGATGGCGAGCGCCGTGAGCACCGCGCCGTAGAGCACCAGGGCGATCAGCGCGGGGATCAGCCCGAACCCCCACCACCGGCCGTGTCCGGCAACCCAGCGCTGCCCCTTGCCCAGATACCGCATCCCCGCTACAAGATCACGCATACGGCCAACCCTATCGGCGTCCGGCGGGGCGCTCGCACACCCGTACCAGATGGTGACGTAGGCGTGCCCACTCCGTCACGTCTCCCCCATGGCTCCCTCATGTGCCGCCGGTCAGCCGGCCCAGCTGCCCCTGGAGCCGGTCGAGCCGGGCCTGCATCACGCCGGCCTCGGCGGCGGGCTCCGGTACGCCACGGGCGGCCCCGCCGGGGTCCGCCGCGGCCTCGGCCGGTCCTTCCCGGTGGCCGGGCAGCACCCGCAGCCGGCCGCCGCCGATCCGTACGAAGTCCTCGAAGCTCACCTCGCCGCGCCCGGCCGCACAACCCTTGCAGGCCCCGGCCAGCGCCCGCCAGCCGGTCCGTCCCCAGCCCGCGTCCACGAAGACCTCCGGCGGCAGCCCGCAGCCGCACGGCCCGATGCGCGCCACCCGTACCCGCTGCCTCGCGTAGCGCATCCCGCGCTCGAAGCGGATGTACGCGCCGAGGACGGTGACCTCCAGGATCGCCGCCCTGCGATGCGTGCCCACCCGGGCCAGGGCCAGCGCTTCGGCAAAGGTGTGCAGACAGTAGAAGCCGCAGTCACAGCGCAGGGCCGGGCAGCGGTGCCGCCGCCCGTACATGCACCGCGCCTCGTCGAACACGCCGTACGGCTGCGCCCCGCCGATCGACACCCCGGTGAACCCGATCCGGCCGCAGTCCTCGGACAGCACCGGATTGGCGAGCTTGAAACCGCGGGGCGGCGAGGTGGGGCGCTCCCGTGGCAGCCGCAGCCTCATCGTGCGACCAACGGCCCGACGAACGGCAGGCCCGGCTCCCCCGTCCCCGGCACCGTCACCTCGTCCAGTGGCTGTACGGCCGCCCATGCCCCGGCCCCCCACTCCTCGGCCAACGGCTCCCCGGCCGGTGGCTTGTCTTCCTCCGCGATGCCGACAGCGAGCGGTTTACCCAGCCTCATGCCGCCTCCCGGCGCGTTCCGTAGAACACCGTCCACGCCATGGTGACCCACCTGCGGCCCCCTTGGCAGGAGCGCAAAGCGGCCCCCGCTCCCGCGCCCGGTGCACACGCGGCCCCGCGCCCGCGCAGGGACCGGACCTCGCCCCGGACGCCGGCTCCGCACATGCCGACGGCCCGGCGGGAACCTCCCCGCCGGGCCGTCGGCACGCCCGTGACCTCGCCGGATGCGAGGGGCTCGTCAGTTGTGGCTGTGCAGGATCTCGTTCAGTCCGCCCCAGACCGCCTTGTTCGGGCGGGCCTCGACGACGCCGGTGGTGGAGTTGCGACGGAAGAGGATGTTGTCGCCGCCGGAGAGCTCCAGGGCCTTGACGATCTGGCCGTCGGGCATGGTGACACGGGTGCCCGCGGTCACGTACAGACCGGCTTCCACCACGCACTCGTCACCGAGGGCGATGCCGACGCCCGCCTCGGCGCCGACCAGGCAGCGCTCGCCGATCGAGATGATCTGCTTGCCGCCGCCGGACAGGGTGCCCATGGTGGAGGCGCCGCCGCCGATGTCGCTGCCGTTGCCGATCACGACGCCCGCGCTGATCCGGCCCTCGATCATGGAGGTGCCCAGCGTGCCGGCGTTGAAGTTGACGAAGCCCTCGTGCATCACGGTGGTGCCGGCGGCGAGGTGCGCGCCCAGCCGCACCCGGTCGGCGTCCGCGATCCGCACGCCGCCGGGCGCGACGTAGTCGGTCATCCGCGGGAACTTGTCGACGCTGGTCACCTGGAGGTGCTGGCCGTCGGCGCGGGCGTTCAGCCGCACCTTCTCCAGCTGGTCGACGGCCACCGGGCCGAGCGAGGTCCAGGCGACGTTGGTCAGCAGCCCGAAGAGGCCTTCCAGGTTCTGCCCGTGCGGCTTGACCAGCCGGTGGCTGAGGAGGTGCAGCCGCAGATACGCGTCGTGCGCGTCCAGGGGCTTGTCGTCCAGCGAGCCGATGACCGTACGGACGGCCACGACCTCGACATCGCGGACCGGGTCGAGACCGATCGCCTTGAGCGCGGCGGCGCCCAGCAGCTCGGTGGCGCGCTCGTCCTCAAGGCGCTCGGTGCCGGCCGGGCCAGGGCCCTCGGCAGTCACGGCGACCAGCTCGGGCGCGGGGTACCAGGTGTCGAGAACGGTGCCGTCGGGGGTGACGGTGGCGAGCCCGGCGGCGACGGCGCCGGTCGTACGGGAAGGAGCGGAAGCAGCAGCATCGGTCATGCGGGAAACCTAACCGGAGGGCACCCGCGGAGGCGAACCGGTCTCAGCGATCGGGCCCGGACCGTACGGTCGCACAACCGGGTTCGTAGGGCCGCACGAGCCGCCCCCGGGTCAGGCCAGCACCCCGGCCAGCCCCTGCCGTACCGCCGCCGCCTCGAAGGGCTGCCCGGTCAGCAGATGCTGCAGCAGCAGCCCGTCGATGAACGCCACCACGGCCCGCGCGGTCCGCTCGTCGCCGATCCGCCGCCCGAGCAGCCGCACCATCTCGTCCTGGCACTCGGCCGCGATCGGCCGGACCGCAGCGCGCCGCAGCGCCGCCAGATACAGCTCGTACTCCAGCTCCACCCGCGCCCGGTCCCCGGCCAGCGTCTCGCCGACCAGCTCCGCCACCTGGTCCGCGAGCGGCACCGCAGGGTCGACCCGCTCCACCCACCGCGCGAAGTCGCCCAGGTACACCCCGTTGATCTGGCGCAACGCCGCGACCAGCAGATCGTCCAGGCTCGCGAAGTGGTACGTCGTCGAGCCGAGCGGCACATCCGCGGCAGCGGCCACCGCGCGGTGGCTGAGCCCCGCGATCCCCCGCTCACCGACCACCCGGATCGCCGCATCGACGATCCGCTGCCGCCGGTCCGGGTCATACCGCCGCGCCATCAGTGCGCCCCGTCCAGATTCAGCACCACAACCCCAGCGATCACCAACAGCACCCCCAGAATCTTCAGCGTACCGGCGCTCTCCCCCAGAAAAACCATCCCGATCGCCGCGATCACAGCCGTCCCGGCCCCGGACCAGATGGCATACGCGGTCCCCACACTCATCGACTTCAACGTCTGCGCCAGCAGCGCGAAGGCGAGCACATACCCGGCCGCGGAACCCAGCGAGGGCCACAGCTTGCTGAACCCCGCGCTGTATTTCATCGCGGTGGTCGCGAGGATCTCGGAAAGTATCGCCGCTGCCAGGGTCATGTAGGCCATGTGTACGAGTGTACGCATCGATGCGTACGGGTGTACACAACGCCGGGCACGCGACAGCGGCGCCGGCCGCTAATCCACCAGCGTCCGCTTGGGCGTCAGCACACAGAACTCGTTCCCCTCCGGGTCCGCCAGCACCACCCACGACACGTCGTCACCCTGGCCCACATCCACCCGGCGCGCACCGAGGCCCAGGAGCCGGTCGACCTCGGCGGCCTGGTCGTCGGGGGCCAGATCCAGGTGCAGTCGGTTCTTGCGGGACTTCACCTCCGGGACGGGGAGGAAGACGATGCCGGGCAGGGCGCGTTCGTCGGCGCCGATGACGACCTCGTCGAGAGCCTCGTACACGACCCGCCAGCCCAGGACGCGGGCCCAGAAAGCGGCCTGGCCCTTGAGGTCGTGGGCGTCGACGGCGATCTGATACAGCGATACGGCCATGCCCGCCAGTGTGCCTGGCGGGCATGGCCGTATCGGTACAAAGTACGCGTGTCGCGCGCGTCCTGAGGTGCTGTCAGACGTTGAAGCCCAGGGCGCGCAGCTGCTCGCGGCCGTCGTCGGTGATCTTGTCGGGGCCCCACGGGGGCATCCAGACCCAGTTGATCTTCAGCTCGTTGACGATGCCGTCGGTGGCCGACTTCGCCTGGTCCTCGATGACGTCGGTCAGCGGGCAGGCCGCGGAGGTCAGCGTCATGTCGATGGTGGCGATGTTGGCATCGTCGATGTGGATGCCGTAGATCAGGCCGAGGTTGACGACATCGATGCCCAGCTCGGGGTCGACGACGTCGTAGAGGGCCTCGCGGACCTCTTCCTCCGAGGCCGGCTTGGTGGTCGTTTCGGTCATGCGGTCTTCGCCTCCTCGGAGAGGGCCTTGGCCGTGGCGTCCTTCCAGGCCATCCAGCTGAGCAGGGCGCACTTCACGCGCGCCGGGTACTTGGAGACACCGGCGAACGCCACCGCGTCCTCCAGCACCTCCTCCATGGCGTCATCCGGCTCCACCTGGCCCTTGGACTGCATCAGTTCCAGGAACGTCTCCTGGATCTTCTGCGCGTCGCCGAGCTGCTTGCCGACGAGGAGTTCATTGAGGACGGACGCCGACGCCTGGCTGATGGAGCAGCCCTGGCCCTCGTACGACACATCTTCAATCCTCGCGCCGTCCAGGCGCACGCGCAGCGTGATCTCGTCGCCGCACGTGGGGTTGACGTGGTGCACCTCGGCGTCGCCGTCCCGAAGACCGCGCCCGTGCGGGTGTTTGTAATGGTCCAGGATGACGTCCTGGTACATGGAATCCAGCTTCACGGCTCAGTCAGTCCTCGTCCTTATCCGCTGTGCCCAATTGACCGGCTGCGTGTGTTCAGCCGAAGAAGTTACGGACGTGCTCCAGGCCCTCGGCCAGGGCATCGACCTCGGCGGGGGTGGAGTACAGATAGAACGACGCTCGCGTGGTCGCAGGAATTCCGTAGCGCAGGCAGACGGGCCGGGCGCAGTGGTGACCCACCCGGACTGCGATGCCCTGCTCGTCCAGCACCTGGCCGACGTCGTGCGGGTGGATGTCGCCGAGCGTGAAGGAGATCGTCGCGCCGCGGTCCTCGGCCGTGCTGGGGCCGATGATGCGCAGGTCGGGGACCTCCAGCAGCCGCTTGACGGCGTACTCGGTGATCGCGTGCTCATGCGCGGCGATGTTGTCCATGCCGATCGAGGTGAGGTAGTCCACGGCCGCGCCGAGGCCGACGGCCTGGGCGATCGGGGGCGTACCGGCCTCGAACTTGTGCGGCGCGGGCGCGTAGGTCGAGGAGTGCATGGACACCGTCTCGATCATTTCGCCGCCGCCGAGGAAGGGGGGAAGGTCCTCGAGCAGCTCCTGGCGGCCCCACAGGACGCCGATGCCGGTCGGGCCGCACATCTTGTGGCCGGTGAAGGCGACAAAGTCGGCCTGCAGCGCCTGGACGTCCAGCACCATGTGCGGGGCGGCCTGCGAGGCGTCGATGCAGACCAGCGCGCCGACCTCCTGGGCCCGGCGGATGATCGCCTCAACCGGGTTGATGGTGCCCATGATGTTGGAGACCAGCGTGAAGGAGACGATCTTCGTCTGCTCGGTGATGATCTCGTCGATATTGGACAGGTCGAGGCGGCCGTCGTCGGTGATGCCGAACCACTTCAGCTTCGCGCCGGTGCGCTGCGAGAGCAGCTGCCACGGGACGATGTTGGAGTGGTGCTCCATCTCCGTGATGACGATCTCGGTCTCGCGGTCCACACGGTAGGGCTCATCGGCCCAGCCGAGCATGTTGGCGACGAGGTTGAGCGACTCCGAGGCGTTCTTGGTGAAGATCACCTCGTCGCGGCTCGGTGCGTTGATGAAGGCGGCGACCTTGTCGCGGGCGCCTTCGTACAGCGCCGTGGCCTCCTCGGCGAGCACATGCACGCCGCGGTGAACGTTGGCGTTGTGGCGTTCGTAGTAGGCGTTCAGGGCGTCGAGGACCTGGCGCGGCTTCTGGGACGTCGCCGCGTTGTCCAGGTACACGATCTTCTTCCCGTCGTGGACCTGACGGTCCAGAAGGGGGAAGTCCTTGCGGATCGCCTCTGTGTCGAGGAGGCCCGGCAGCTGTGTCACGCGGTTGCGCCACCCTTCGTGTAAGCCTCGTAGCCCTCGGCCTCCAGCTTGTCGGCGAGCTCGGCGCCACCGGACTCGGCGATGCGGCCGTTCGCGAACACATGGACCTGGTCGGGCTTGATGTAGCGCAGGATGCGCGTGTAGTGGGTGATCAGCAGGGTGCCGACCTGGCCGGACTCGCGGACGCGGTTGACGCCCTCGGAGACGGTGCGCAGCGCGTCGACGTCCAGGCCGGAGTCGGTCTCGTCGAGGATCGCGATGGCCGGCTTGAGCAGCTCGAGCTGGAGGATCTCGTGCCGCTTCTTCTCACCGCCGGAGAAGCCCTCGTTGACGTTGCGCTCGGCGAACGAGGGGTCCATGTTGAGGCGCTCCATGGCCTCCTTGACCTCCTTGACCCACAGCCGCAGCTTGGGGGCCTCGCCGCGGATCGCGGTGGCGGAGGTGCGCAGGAAGTTGGAGACGGAGACGCCGGGGACCTCGACCGGGTACTGCATGGCGAGGAAGACGCCGGCGCGGGCGCGCTCGTCGACGGACATCTCCAGGACGTCCTCGCCGTCGAGGGTGACGGTGCCGCCGGTGATCGTGTACTTGGGGTGACCCGCGAGAGAGTAGGCGAGGGTCGACTTGCCGGAGCCGTTGGGGCCCATGATGGCGTGCGTCTCGCCCTGCTTCACGGTCAGGTCGACGCCCTTCAGGATCTCGCGCGGGCCGTTCTCGGCCTCGACGGAGACGTGCAGGTCGTGGATCTCAAGCGTTGCCATGGGTGACTCAGGACTCCTGGGTGACGGAGACGAGCACGTCGTCCCCTTCGATCTTTACGGGGTATACGGGGACGGGGCGCGTCGCGGGAAGGCCGTTCGGCTTGCCGGTGCGCAGGTCGAAGCTCGAGCCGTGCAGCCAGCATTCGATCGAGCAGTCCTCGATCTCGCCCTCCGAGAGGGAGACGTTCGCGTGCGAGCAGATGTCGTTGATGGCGAACACCTCGCCCTCGGTGCGGACCAGAGAGACGGGGGTGCCGTCGATCTCCACCCGCTTGGGGGTGTCCTCCTCCAGCTCGCTGAGCGCCGCTGCGCGTACGTAGCTCATACCGAGGACGCTTCCAGCTCGGCCTCGATCTTGCTCATCAGACGCTCTTCGACGTCCGGGAGACCGATCTGCTGGACCAGCTCGGCGAAGAAGCCGCGGACGACCAGCCGACGGGCCTCGTCGGCCGGGATGCCGCGGGCCATCAGGTAGAACAGCTGCTCGTCGTCGAAGCGGCCGGTCGCCGAGGCATGGCCGGCGCCGACGATCTCGCCGGTCTCGATCTCGAGGTTGGGGACCGAGTCGACCCGCGCGCCGTCGGTGAGGACGAGGTTGCGGTTGAGCTCGTAGGTGTCCGTGCCGGTGGCGGACGCCCGGATCAGGACGTCGCCGATCCAGACGGCGTGCGCGTTCTGGCCCTGCAGCGCGCCCTTGTAGGTCACGTGGGAGCGGCAGTTGGTCGCCTCGTGGTCGACGAAGAGGCGGTGCTCGTGGTGCTGGCCCTCTTCGGTGAAGTACAGGCCGTAGAGCTCGGCCTCGCCGCCGGGGCCCGCGTAGGTGATGCGCGGGTGGATGCGGACGAGGTCGCCGCCGAAGGTGACGATCACGGACTTGAAGCTGGCGTCCCGGCCGACCAGGGCGTTGTGCTGTCCGGTGTGGACGGCGTTCTCGTCCCAGTCCTGGACGGAGACGACGGTCAGCTTGGCGCCGTCGCCGAGGAGGTAGTCGACGTTGGCGGCGAGCACCGCGTCACCGGTGTGGTCGATGACGACGACCGCTTCGGCGAAGGCACCCAGCTCGATCACCTGGTGGCCGAAGGCGGTGCCGCCGTCGCCGTGCACGGTGATCCGGATCGGCTCGGGCAGCACGGTCTCCTTGGGGACCGTGACGACCGAGGCCTTCTCGAAGGAGCTGTACGCCTGCGCCGCGACCCGGTCCACGGGCTTGCCGGCCTTGCCGACCCGCGGGTCGGCGCGGTCGACCAGCTCGTGGGTGACGCCTTCCGGCGCCGTGATGTCGATCTTCAGGTCGGGGCCGCCGGCCTCGGCGGAGCCGTCGTGCAGGCCCTTGAGGCGGGCGAGCGGCGTGAAGCGCCACTCCTCCTCGCGGCCGTGCGGCACCGGGAAGTCCGTCACGTCGTAGGACGGCGGGGCGCTCATCCGGGTGGCGACGGTGGACTCCGCGGCCACCGCGATGGAGCCGGTGGTCGTGGAACCCGCCGGGATGTTCTGAGCCTCAGCCATGGCTGTCGTCGTGCTCGCTTTCTGCGTCAAGAAGGGTGCTGCGGGGTGGGGACGGGTGGCGGGTCAGCCGACCGCGCCTTCCATCTGCAGCTCGATCAGCCGGTTGAGCTCCAGCGCATACTCCATCGGCAGCTCACGGGCGATCGGCTCGACGAAGCCGCGCACGATCATCGCCATGGCCTCGAACTCCGTCAGGCCGCGGGCCATCAGGTAGAAGAGCTGGTCCTCGCTGACCTTGGAGACGGTCGCCTCGTGGCCCATGGAGACGTCGTCCTCGCGGACGTCGACGTAGGGGTAGGTGTCCGAGCGGGAGATGGTGTCCACCAGCAGCGCGTCACAGAGCACGTTGGACTTGGAGCCCGCGGCGCCCTCGCCGATCTCGACCAGACCGCGGTAGGAGGTGCGGCCGCCGCCTCGCGCCACCGACTTGGAGACGATGTTGGAGGAGGTGTTCGGCGCCATGTGGACCATCTTGGAGCCGGCGTCCTGGTGCTGGCCCTCGCCCGCGAAGGCGATGGACAGGGTCTCGCCCTTGGCGTGCTCGCCCATCAGGTAGACGGCCGGGTACTTCATGGTCACCTTGGAGCCGAGGTTGCCGTCGACCCACTCCATGGTCGCGCCCTCGTAGGCGACGGCGCGCTTGGTGACCAGGTTGTAGACGTTGTTCGACCAGTTCTGGATGGTCGTGTAGCGGCAGCGGCCGCCCTTCTTCACGATGATCTCGACGACCGCGGAGTGCAGCGAGTCCGACTTGTAGATCGGCGCCGTGCAGCCCTCGACGTAGTGGACGTAGGCGTCCTCGTCGACGATGATCAGCGTCCGCTCGAACTGGCCCATGTTCTCGGTGTTGATCCGGAAGTAGGCCTGCAGCGGGATGTCGACGTGGACACCCTTGGGGACGTAGATGAACGAGCCGCCGGACCACACCGCGGTGTTCAGCGAGGCGAACTTGTTGTCGCCGACCGGGATGACCGTGCCGAAGTACTCCTGGAAGAGCTCCGGGTGCTCCTTGAGCGCGGTGTCGGTGTCCAGGAAGATGACGCCCTGCTCCTCCAGGTCCTCGCGGATCTGGTGGTAGACGACCTCAGACTCGTACTGCGCGGCGACACCGGCGACCAGGCGCTGCTTCTCCGCCTCGGGGATGCCGAGCTTGTCGTAGGTGTTCTTGATGTCCTCGGGCAGGTCCTCCCACGAGGCGGCCTGCTGCTCCGTGGAGCGGACGAAGTACTTGATGTTGTCGAAGTCGATGCCCGACAGGTCCGAGCCCCAGTTCGGCATGGGCTTCTTGTCGAACAGCTTCAGACCCTTGAGGCGGAGCTTGAGCATCCACTCCGGCTCGTTCTTCTTCCCCGAGATGTCGCGGACGACGGCCTCGGAAAGACCGCGCTTGGCGGAGGCGCCGGCCACGTCGGAGTCGGCCCAGCCGTATTCGTACTTGCCCAGGCCCTCGAGCTCGGGGTGAGCAGTCTCCGTGGGGAGCGTCATGCGGGGTTCCTCCCGGCCGTGCTTGCAGATGCTGTGGTGGTCTTTGTGGTGTGCTCACCGGTGCGGTGAGCTGCCTTGCCGGCGCCGGCCTTCGGAATGAAGGTCGTGCACACTCCGTCACCGTGCGCGATGGTGGCAAGACGCTGTACGTGGGTCCCGAGCAAACGGGAGAAGACCTCGGTCTCCGCCTCGCACAGCTGCGGGTACTGCTCGGCGACATGGGCGACCGGGCAGTGGTGCTGGCAGAGCTGTTCACCGAGCTGGGGATTGGGCGCGCTGCGGGCCGTAGCAGCGTACCCGTCCGCGGTCAACGCCTCGGCAAGGGCCTGCGTACGGGCCTCCGGCTCGGCGGCCTCGACCGCTTCGCGGTAGCCGACGGCCTGGGCCGCGAGCCGCGCGCGGGCGAACGCCGCGACCGCCGCCTCGCCCATGGCGCCGCCGCCCGCGGACTGCGCGATCCAGCGCAGCGCGTCGGTGGCGAGCTGGTCGTAGGCCTGGTCGAAGGCGTCCCGGCCGCAGTCGGTGAGGGCGAAGGCCTTGGCGGGGCGGCCGCGGCCGCGCGCGCCGTAGACCCGCTTCTCACGGGGCTCGACGACGCCCTCGGCGGCCAGGGCGTCCAGGTGGCGGCGGACCGCCGCCTGGGTGAGCTCCAGGCGCAGCGCCAGCTCGGCCGCGGTGGACGGGCCGTGGTCGAGAATGGAGCGGGCGACGCGGTTACGGGTTCCCTGCTGCTCGTCGTGTGCCGACGGGGCGGGATGAGCGGACCGCGGGGCCGGGGCGGCCTCGGGCGCGGAGGGAGCCTGCCCGGCGGTCGGCTCGACCGCGGGTGCTTCCTGATCCTCGCTCGGGTTTTTCACAACGCCATTGTTGCGTAATTCCTCAGAGCGATTCAACCCATGTCCGGATGACGGACTGGTGGTCTCCATCACTTAGGGTCACCTATCTTCCGGGCCGGTCGGGGGATCGCCCCTGGCCGGAAACCGTCCGCAGCCCGGCCCCGCCCACCGGCCGCCCGGCCGCGCTCCGTACACTGCCCGGCATGCGTACCGAGCCTGCCGTCGAGGTCGTCGGCCTGGTCAAGCGATACGGGACCAAGACCGCCGTGGACGGGCTCGACCTGACCGTCGCGCGCGGCGCGGTGACCGCCGTGCTCGGCCCGAACGGTGCCGGCAAGACCACCACTGTGGAAACCTGCGAAGGATACCGCCGTCCGGATGAGGGCACCGTCCGCGTCCTGGGCCTGGACCCCGTCGCCGAGGCCGCCGCGCTGCGGCCGCGGATCGGCGTCATGCTCCAGTCCGGCGGCGTCTACGCGGGCGCCCGCGCCGAGGAAATGCTGCGGCACACCGCCACCCTGCACGCCCACCCCCTGGACGTCGGCCTGCTCATCGAGCGGCTCGGCCTGGGCAGCTGCGGCCGTACGCCCTACCGGCGGCTGTCCGGCGGCCAGCAGCAGCGGCTCGCACTGGCGATGGCCGTCGTCGGCCGCCCCGAACTGGTCTTCCTCGACGAGCCCACCGCGGGCCTCGACCCGCAGGCCCGGCACGCCACCTGGGACCTCGTACAGGAGCTGCGCACCGACGGGGTGAGCGTCGTGCTGACCACCCACTTCATGGACGAGGCCGAGCGGCTCGCCGACGATGTCGCGATCATCGACGGCGGCCGGGTCATCGCCCAGGGCAGCCCGGAGGAGCTGTGCCGGGGCGGCGCGGAGAACAGCCTGCGCTTCAGCGGGCGTCCCGGCCTCGACGTCGCCTCCCTCCTCAAGGCGCTGCCCTCGGACAGCGTCGCCACCGAGCTGACCCCCGGCACCTACCGCGTCCACGGCACGGTCGACCCGCAGCTCCTCGCCACCGTCGCCTCCTGGTGCGCACAGAACGGCGTGCTGCCCGACGCGATAGCCGTCGAGCGGCACACCCTGGAGGACGTATTTCTCGAGCTCACGGGCAAGGAGCTGCGCGTATGACCGCCAACGGGGCCGGTAGCGCCACCGGTACGTTCACCCCGCGTCCCGGTGCGGCCCCGCTGCCCCGGATGATCCGCGCGCAGGCCGCCCTGGAGGCCAGGATGCTGCTGCGCAACGGTGAGCAGCTGCTGCTCACCGTCGTCATCCCGACCCTCCTCCTGGTGCTCTTCTCCGCCGTCGACATCGTGGCCGTGCCCACGGAAACAGCGGGGGGCCAGGGCAGCACCGTCGACTTCCTGGCGCCCGGCGTCCTCGCCCTCGCCGTGCTGTCCACCGCCTTCACCGGCCAGGCCATCGCCACCGGTTTCGAGCGGCGCTACGGCGTGCTCAAGCGGCTCGCCGCCTCGCCGCTGCCCCGCTGGGGGCTGATGACCGCCAAGACCTGCGCGGTGCTGGTCACCGAGGTGCTCCAGGTGGCGCTGCTGACGGCGGTCGCCCTCGCCCTGGGCTGGTCCCCGCACGGCAACCCGCTCTCCGTCGCCGCGCTGCTCCTCCTGGGCACCGCGGCGTTCTCCGGCCTCGGCCTGCTGATGGCCGGCACGCTCAAGGCGGAGGCCACCCTCGCCGCCGCCAACCTGGTGTTTCTGCTGCTCCTGGTGGGCGGCGGGGTCATCGTCCCGCTGACGAAGTTCCCGGAGGCGGCGCAGACGGTGCTCGGGCTGCTGCCGATCTCGGCGCTGTCGGACGGGCTGCGCGAGGTGCTGCAGCACGGGGCCGGCGTGCCGTGGGGGGACCTCGGCGTGCTCGCCGGGTGGGCGGTGCTGGGGCTCGGTGCGGCGGCCCGGTTCTTCCGCTGGGAGTGAGCGGCCGGGGCGGCCTTTTCGCCCGGCCGCCCCGGACAATTTTGTCATGGCCATGCCCTGTTCGGGGTCCGGCTCAGAGCGGCACCCAGCAGCAAGAACAAGGTCCGGCCCCCCTTCCTCTTTCACCGGCCGCGGAGGAGCCTCTGGGCCATGACCGATGCACCCACCGACTGGTACGTGGACGACCGCTGCACCAACTGCGACGTCGCCCGACAGCTCGCGCCGGACCTGATCGGCGAGGCCGGCGGCCGCTCCGTGATCCTGCGCCGACCGCGCGACGAGGCCGAGGAGCGCATGCTGCACGCCGCCGCGTTCGCCTGCCACACCCGCTCCATCCATGCCGGTTCCCAGCGGCTTGACCCGGCGCGGGACCCGTTCCCGCTGGCCCTCGACGAGACCGTCCACCTGTGCGGGCACAACTCCCCGCACACCGCCGGGGCCAACTCCTACCTGCTGCGGCGCCCCTCCGGGACCCGGATGATGATCGACACCCCGCGCTTCAGCGACGCCCTCGCCGACCGGTACGAGGCGCTCGGCCCCGTCACCGACGTCCTCCTCACCCACCGCGACCACGCGGCACACGGCCGCCGCTACGCCGACCGCTTCGGCGCCCGGCTGTGGATCCACGAAGGCGACCTCGACGCGGCGCCCGACGCGGACCGCGTGCTGCGCGGCACCGAGGCCGTCGAGATCGCCGAGGGCGTCCACGCCGTTCCGCTGCCGGGCCACACCGAGGGCAGCGTGCTCTACGTGGCCGACGAGCGGTACTGCTTCAGCGGGGACAGCTTCTACTGGTCGCGGACGACGGACGACATCGAGGTCGCGGAGAGCGTCACCTGGTACTCCGTCGAAGAGCTGGCCGCCTCCCTGGCCCGCACCGCCGACCGGCTCCGCTTCACCTGGCTGCTGCCCGGACACGGCGACCGCAAGCACCTGCCCGCCGCTCAAATGGCCCGGCGGATACGGCAGTTGACGGCGCGCGCCCGCGAGATGCGGCCCCGGCCGATCGACTTCACCGCGGTGCGCTGGTGAGCACAGCACACCGCCCGGCACCGGAACCGGCCCTCGTGAAAACTCGCACAAGCCGCCGCCTACCATGGCACCTGTGCCGAATACGCTGAATCCTCTCGAGCTGATCGCCCGCCGCTGGCAGCCGTCCGCGCGCTTTGTGCAGCGGGCCGCGCTGGCAACCGTCGTCATGGCCGTCATCATCGTCGTGACGGGCGGCGCGGTCCGGCTCACCCAGTCCGGGCTGGGCTGCTCGACCTGGCCCAAGTGCACCCCGGACAGCCTGACGCCGACCGCGGCAATGGGCATCAACGGCCTCATCGAGTTCAGCAACCGCATGCTGGCGTATGTGCTGAGCGCGGTCGTCGGCCTGTTCATCATCGCCGCGCGCGCCCGGCACCCGCGGCGCCGCTCCCTCACCCGGCTCGGCTGGGCGCAGTTCTGGCTCGTCATGAGCAACGCCGTCATCGGCGGCATCACGGTCCTGTCCGGACTGAACCCGTACATCGTCGGCTCGCACTTCCTCGCGGCCACGGCGCTGCTCACGGTCGCCGTACTGAGCTGGCAGCGGGCGGGCGAGGGTGACGAGGAGCCGCGCGAAGTGGTCGCCCGCCCGGTGCGGCAGCTGGCCTGGCTGCTGGTCGCGGCGACCGGGGCGCTCACCGTCATCGGCACGGCGGTCACCGGTGCGGGCCCGCACGCGGGCGACGCCAAGAAGGTCCACCGCATCCCGCTGGACTGGCAGGAGATCACCCAGCTGCACGTCGACTTCGTCTACATCGTGGTCGGGCTGAGCGTCGCGCTGTGGTTCACCCTGCGGGCCGTCAAGGCTCCGGCGGCGCCGCGCCGGATGGTCCTGGAGCTGTTCGCCTGTATCGCGCTGCAGGGCGTCATCGGCTACGTCCAGTACTTCATGGGCCTGCCCGAGCTCGTCATCGGGTTGCACATGCTGGGCTCGACGCTGGTGTGGATCTGCGTCCTGCGGGTCGCCCTGGCGCTGCGTGACCGCGGTCCGCTCCCGGAGGAGGACGCCCCCGTGCCCACCCCCTCCGACGGGCACGAGGCGCCCGGTCCTCAGGTGGCCGCCGCCTCCAGCCGGTAGACCCGCCGCGCCGTCCCGGACCCGACCATCCCGGCGATCCGCCGCCCGTCGGCGGCGGCGCACAGCCCCTCGTCGGTCCACTCCTGTACGACCCGCGCCATGGCCCGTTGGAAGAGCCGTGCCCCGACGACGTACAGCTCGGGCAGCCCGCGCGCGCCCGAGGAGAACAGCAGCTTCCCGAACGGCGCCTGGCCGAGCGTCTCCTGCGGGCTCGGCCCCGCGTCCGCGTAGACATGGGCGTGCACCGCCGCGAGCTGCGCGGCCCGGCGGTGGTGCGGTGCCGCGGGCAGAAGCACGACGTCCGCGCCGAGCCCCGCGGTGGCCCGCAGAAAGCCCGCCAGCGGCCCGGGATCGGGGCAGTGCAGCTGTACGGGCAGCCCGGTGGCCATCGCGCTCCACAGCAGATGCCGTACGAGGGCGGGCTCGGTGAGCCGCTCACCGGGGCGGCGGCCGCGCAGCCAGCGGTCCGCGGCGCGCCGGACCTCGCCGGCCTGCGGGGCGTGGCCGTCGCAGTAGGTGGCGCCGGAGGCGAAGGCGGTGGCGTGCTGGGCCGCGGCGTAGAGGGCCTCGGCGGTGTAGCCGATGAAGGAGTCGGCGCTGCCGGAGGTGTCGGCGACCTGTTCGGCGAGCGCTTCGAGGCGTACGACCTCGTGGGCACGGGCCTCGGCGGCGGCGGCCAGTTCGGCGGCCGAGGTCAGATCGCTGGGCGCGCCCGCCTCCAGCAGGAAGACGCCGATGCCGGCGCCGCGCAGCAGCAGCCGGCCCGCACCGAAGGCGCCGAGCTCGCGCCTGCGGGCCAGATAGCGGGCGGGCGGGCAGTGCGGCTCGAGGCCGAGCAGCGGGGGGCACCAGCGCCGGACCGCGAGGCCGGTCCAGCTGTCGAAGTAGCTGGTGCCCGCGGGGGCCGGGCCATGGGCGCCGGCCGCGGCGGCCAGGTGGGTCTCGAAGGAGCCGAGGCCGAGTTCGCCGTGCACCGCGCCGTGGCTGTGCTGATCGATGAGCGGTGGCTGATGCGCCTGGGATGGTAGGCCGTCCATCCGCTCCTCCTGCCCAAGAGCCCGCCGGGCGCGATCGAAACGCCGCGTCCGGTGGGCCTAACGGGTCAGGAGGTGGTGAGGTAGCGGGCTCCGCTTCCGGCATGCGCCCCGGCGCACGCCGCCCGGCGGCCGTCAGGCGTTGGCCGGACCGCCGACCTGGATGCCGGCCATCCGGGACCACTCGTAGCGGCCGGTGCGGACCTTGGCGGCGAGTTCGCCGTCGAAGTCGTCCTGGAGGGCGAGGCCGGCCTGGGCGGCGGCGTCCTTGGCGGTCTCGAAGCTGTCCGCGACGAGGTTCCCCCACTCGCCGTTGGCGCCGACCAGGGCGATCCGGGTGCGGCCGCGGCCGATGTGCGCGAGCTGGCCCTCGGCGCTGCCGCCGTGTGCGTGGGCGAAGGCGCGGATCTGCTTGGCGAGCCGGGCCGCGCGCTTGTCGGCCCGCTTGTCGGCCGTGGTGCCCCCGGCCGTCTCCACCTGCTCGTCCGCCTGCTGGGTGTCTGCCATGGACAGCATGCTACCCGCCGGTAATCAACGGCGGTAGAGGCAATCGGCGACGCGGCGGTCAGCGCAGGAAGGGGTCCACCGCGACCGCCACGAACAGCAGCGACACATAGGTGATGGACCAGTGGAAGAGCCGCATCTCCTTGAGCTTGGGGCCCGTGACCCCGGCCTTCGCGCGGGCCTGCAGGGCGTGCGCCTCCTTGAGCCAGAAGGCGCCGCAGGCAAGGGCGACCACGGTGTAGAACCAGCCGGTGTAGTGCAGCGGCTGCAGCAGCAGCGAGACGGCGACCATCACCCAGCTGTAGGCGACGATCTGGCGGGCCACGGCCTTGTTGCCGGCGATGACCGGCAGCATCGGTACGCCGACCCGCTCGTAGTCGTCCTTCGCCTTCATCGACAGCGGCCAGTAGTGCGGCGGCGTCCAGAAGAAGATGACGAGGAAGAGGATCAGCGCCGCCCAGGAGACCGAATTCGTCACGGCGGACCAGCCGATGAAGACCGGCATGCATCCCGCGATGCCGCCCCAGACGATGTTCTGCGAGGTGCGCCGCTTGAGGATCATCGTGTAGACGACGACGTAGAAGAGCAGCGCCCCGAGCGACAGCATCGCCGACAGCGGGTTGACGAGGAACCAGAACCAGGCGGTGGAGCCGACGGCGAGGGCGGTCGCGAAGACCAGGCACTCACGCGGCGAGACCATGCCGGTGATCAAGGGACGCTGCGACGTGCGGTCCATCAGCGCGTCGATGTCGCGGTCGATGTACATGTTGTAGGCGGCCGCACCGCCGGCGGAGAGGTATCCGCCCACGCAGGTGGCCAGCACGAGCCACAGATCGGGGACGCCGTCGGCCGCCAGGAACATCACCGGGATCGTCGTCATCAGCAGCAGCTCGATGACGCGCGGCTTGGTGAGCGCCACGAACGCCTTGACACGGGCACCGAACGGGCGGTGACCTGGACCCCCGGGGCTCGGAGAGAGCACGCCCGCAGGACGGGATTCGACGGCCGTCACGCACACCCCTGGAAGTAACTTCAGCGGCCTTTGCCGCGGAGATAAGGCCCGCAAGCCCGACCTGCCGCGAAATGGCGGTGAAGCTTGCGCGTACCACGCCACTTTAGACGTTGGGCAGAGAGCGATCTTCGCGGGGGTGGGGTCGTGTTGGGCGCCGCCCGGTGCCACGGGACGGCAGCTTTCCCCCGGCGGTCGCCCGGCGTTCAGGAGGCGGACGCGAGGGCCGCCCGGCAGTCTGGTCGTATGACCCACCGGCCCCGGCCTGCGGCCGGCGCCACGCGATGTCCCGATTTGCCTGCACAAAGCGACGAGACCCGCTGACCCGCCCACCGTCTGAGCGCCGAAATCGCCGACTGAGCACCGGCTGAGCGCCGAAAACACCGACTGAGCGTCGAAAAGGCGCACGCACCGGCGGGGGTAGGCTCGGCACCGCTGGCGGACATACCGTTCCCGGCGTCCGACATGTGGAGAGGAGCCCTGACTCAGGGTGAGCACCAAGCCGACCACCACAGATTTCGAGTGGACCGAATTGGACCAGCGGGCCGTGGACACGGTCCGTGTCCTGGCCATGGATTCCGTGCAGAAGGTCGGTAACGGCCATCCGGGTACGGCCATGAGCCTGGCTCCCGCCGCCTACGTGCTGTTCCAGAAGCTGATGCGGCACGACCCGGCGGACGCGGACTGGACCGGCCGTGACCGGTTCGTCCTCTCCGCGGGCCACTCCAGCCTGACCCTCTACATCCAGCTCTACCTGGCCGGCTACGGCCTGGAGCTGGACGACCTGAAGGCCTTCCGCACCTGGGGCTCGAAGACCCCCGGCCACCCGGAGTACGGCCACACCACCGGCGTGGAGACCACCACCGGCCCGCTGGGCCAGGGTGTCGCCAACGCCGTCGGCATGGCCATGGCGGCACGCTACGAGCGCGGTCTGTTCGACCCCGACGCGGCGGCGGGCACCTCGCCCTTCGACCACACCATCTGGTGCATCGCCGGCGACGGCTGCCTCCAGGAGGGCATCTCCGCCGAGGCCTCCTCGCTCGCGGGCCACCAGAAGCTCGGCAACCTCGTCCTGCTGTGGGACGACAACCACATCTCCATCGAGGGCGACACCGAGACCGCGGTCTCCGAGGACACCCTCAAGCGCTACGAGGCCTACGGCTGGCACGTCCAGCGCGTCGAGCAGCTGCCCAACGGCGACCTGGACCCGGCCGGACTGGCCGCGGCCCTGGAGGCCGCCAAGGCCGAGACCGAGCGCCCGTCGTTCATCGCGGCCCGCTCGATCATCGCCTGGCCGGCCCCGAACGCCCAGAACACCGAAGCCGCGCACGGCTCGGCGCTGGGTGCCGAGGAGGTCGCCGCCACCAAGCGCGTCATGGGCTTCGACCCGGAGCAGGACTTCGAGGTCTCCGAGACGGTCCTGGCGCACACCCGCGCCGCCCTGGACCGCGGCCGGGACGCCAAGAAGGAGTGGGAGAAGTCGTTCGCCGCCTGGCGCACGGCCAACCCGGAGCGTGCCGCCGACTTCGACCGCATCGCCGCGACCGAGCTGCCCGACGGCTGGGAGGACCACCTCCCGGTGTTCGAGACCAGCCACGCGGTCGCCACCCGCGCCGCGTCCGGCAAGGTGCTGCAGGCGCTCGGCGCGGTCATCCCCGAGCTGTGGGGCGGCTCCGCGGACCTCGCGGGCTCGAACAACACCACGATCGACAAGACCTCGTCGTTCCTGCCGCAGGGCAACCCGCTGCCGGGCGCCGACCCGTACGGCCGCACGATCCACTACGGCATCCGCGAGCACTCCATGGCCGCGGAGATGAACGGCATCGCGCTGCACGGCAACACCCGCATCTACGGCGGCACCTTCCTGGTGTTCTCCGACTACATGCGCAACGCCGTCCGGCTGTCCGCGCTGATGCACCTGCCGGTGACCTACGTGTGGACGCACGACTCCGTCGGTCTGGGTGAGGACGGCCCGACCCACCAGCCGATCGAGCACCTGGCCTCGCTGCGCGCCATCCCGGGCCTCAACGTCGTGCGCCCGGCCGACGCCAACGAGACCGCCATCGCGTGGCGCGAGATCCTCAAGCGCTACACGAAGAAGTTCGGCGTGGGGGCCCCGCACGGCCTCGCGCTGACCCGTCAGGGCGTACCCACGTACCCGGCCAACGAGGACGCAGCCAAGGGCGGTTACGTTCTGTTCGAGGCCGAGGGCGGCAAGCCGCAGGTCGTCCTGATCGGTACGGGCTCCGAGGTGCAGCTCGCCGTCGGCGCGCGCGAGCAGCTGCAGGCCGCCGGCATCCCGACCCGTGTGGTGTCGATGCCGTCGGTCGAGTGGTTCGACGAGCAGGACCAGGCATACCGCGACAGCGTTCTTCCTCCGTCCGTCAAGGCCCGTGTCGCCGTCGAAGCCGGCATCGGCCTGACCTGGCACCGCTTCGTCGGTGACGCCGGGCGCATCGTGTCGCTGGAGCACTTCGGTGCCTCGGCCGATGGCAAGGTCCTCTTCCGCGAGTTCGGCTTCACCGCCGACGCGGTGGCGGCCGCCGCCCGGGAATCGCTTGACGCGGCTGCGCGCTGACGCCCGTATACGACAAGTAGGAGATGCAAAACCCATGACAGACGCACTCAAGCGCCTCTCCGACGAAGGCGTCGCGATCTGGCTGGACGACCTGTCGCGCCAGCGCATCACGTCCGGCAACCTTGCCGAGCTCATCGACCAGCAGCACGTCGTCGGTGTCACGACCAACCCGTCGATCTTCCAGAAGGCGATCTCGGACGGCCACGGCTACGACCAGCAGGTCGCGGATCTGGCGGCCCGTAAGGTCACCGTCGAGGAAGCGATCCGCATGATCACGACGGCGGACGTCCGCGACGCCGCCGACATCCTGCGGCCGGTCTTCGACGCCACCGGCGGCCAGGACGGCCGGGTCTCCATCGAGGTCGACCCGCGCCTGGCCCACCACACCACGGCGACCATCGCCGAGGCCAAGCAGCTGGCGTGGCTGGTGGACCGGCCGAACACGCTGATCAAGATTCCGGCCACCAAGGCGGGCCTGCCGGCCATCACCGAGGTCATCGGCCTGGGCATCAGCGTCAATGTCACGCTGATCTTCTCGCTGGAGCGCTACCGCGAGGTGATGGACGCCTACCTGGCGGGCCTGGAGAAGGCGAAGGCCGCCGGCCTGGACCTGTCCCTGATCCGTTCGGTCGCCTCGTTCTTCGTGTCCCGGGTGGACACCGAGATCGACAAGCGCCTGGAGGTGCTCGGCACCGACGAGGCCAAGGCCCTCAAGGGCAAGGCCGCGCTGGCCAACGCCCGCCTGGCCTACCAGGCCTTCGAGGAGGTCTTCTCCTCGGACCGCTGGAGCGCGCTCGACAAGGCAGGCGCCAACAAGCAGCGCCCGCTGTGGGCCTCGACCGGCGTCAAGGACCCGGCCTTCAAGGACACGCTGTACGTCGACGAGCTGGTCGCCCCGGGCACGGTCAACACCATGCCGGAGGCCACCCTCGAGGCCACCGCCGACCACGGCCGGATCACGGGTGACACCGTGCGCGGCAGCTACGCGGCGGCCCAGGCCGACCTCGACGCGATCGCCGCGCTGGGGATCTCGTACGACGATGTCGTACAGCTCCTGGAGGACGAGGGCGTCGACAAGTTCGAGACGGCCTGGAACGACCTCCTCAAGTCCACGGAGGCGGAACTCAAGCGCCTCGCTCCCTCGGAGGGCTGATCTCAGTTGACTGCATCCCACGGAGCCAACCCGCTTCGTGACGCACTGGACCGACGGCTCCCGCGTATCGCGGGGCCGTCGGGCCTGGTCATTTTCGGCGTCACGGGCGATTTGTCCCGTAAAAAGCTGATGCCTGCCGTGTACGACCTGGCCAACCGCGGCCTGCTGCCGCCGGGCTTCTCGCTCATCGGGTTCGCCCGCCGCGAGTGGGAGCACGAGGACTTCGCGCAGGAGGTGTACGAGGCGGTCAAGGAGCACGCCCGTACGCCGTTCCGCGAGGAGGTCTGGCAGCAGCTGGTCCAGGGCTGCCGCTTCGTCCAGGGCAACTTCGACGACGACGAGGCCTTCGAGACGCTCAAGGCGACGATAGAGGAGCTGGACAAGGCCCAGGGGACCGGCGGCAACTTCGCCTTCTACCTCTCCGTACCGCCGAAGTTCTTCCCCAAGGTCGTCCAGCAGCTCAAGAAGCACGGCCTGGCGGACCAGAAGGAGGACTCCTGGCGCCGCGCGGTCATCGAGAAGCCCTTCGGGCACAACCTCGAGAGCGCCCAGGAGCTCAACCGGATCGTCCACGAGGTCTTCCCGCCCAACGAGGTCTTCCGGATCGACCACTACCTGGGCAAGGAGACGGTCCAGAACATCCTGGCGCTGCGCTTCGCCAACACGATGTTCGAGCCGCTGTGGAACCGCTCGTATGTCGACCATGTCCAGATCACCATGGCCGAGGACATCGGCATCGGCGGCCGGGCCGGCTACTACGACGGCATCGGCGCGGCCCGCGACGTCATCCAGAACCACCTCCTCCAGCTGCTCGCGCTGACCGCCATGGAGGAGCCCGCCTCCTTCGAGGCGGACGCGCTGGTCGCGGAGAAGACCAAGGTGCTGGGTGCCGTACGGCTGCCCAAGGACCTCGGCAAGGAGACCGTCCGCGCGCAGTACGCGGCGGGGTGGCAGGGCGGTGAGCAGGCCGTCGGCTATCTCCAGGAAGACGGCATCGACCCCAAGTCGAAGACCGACACCTACGCCGCCATCAAGCTCCAGGTGGACAACCGCCGCTGGGCGGGCGTCCCCTTCTATCTGCGCACCGGCAAGCGCCTGGGCCGCCGGGTCACCGAGATCGCGGTGGTCTTCCAGCGCGCCCCGCACTCCCCCTTCGACCACACGGCGACGGAGGAGCTGGGCCAGAACGCCCTGGTCATCCGCGTCCAGCCGGACGAGGGCGTGACCGTGCGGTTCGGGTCCAAGGTGCCGGGCACCTCGATGGAGGTCCGGGATGTCTCGATGGACTTCGCGTACGGCGAGTCCTTCACGGAGTCCAGCCCCGAGGCGTACGAGCGGCTGATCCTGGACGTTCTCCTGGGTGACGCCAACCTCTTCCCGCGCCTGGAGGAGGTCGAGCAGTCCTGGCGGATTCTCGACCCGATCGAGGAGTACTGGGACAGGAACGGCAAGCCCGCGCAGTACCCGGCGGGCACCTGGGGCCCGGCCGAGGCGGACGAAATGCTCGCACGAGACGGACGGAGCTGGCGTCGGCCATGAAGATCGATCTGACGGAAACCACAGCCAGCAAGATCAACAAGGCGCTGGTGGAGGGCCGTCGCGCCGTCGGCACCCCGGCCATCGGCATGGTGCTCACCCTCGTCATCGTCACCGACGAGGAGAACGCCTACGACGCCCTCAAGGCCGCCAACGAGGCCTCCCGCGAGCACCCCTCGCGGACCCTGGTCGTCATCAAGCGGGTCAGCCGCTCGCCGCGCGACCGCGCCAAGGCCCGCCTGGACGCCGAGGTCCGGGTCGGCACGGACGCGGGCACCGGCGAGACGGTCGTGCTGCGGCTGTACGGCGAGGCCATCGACCACGCCCAGTCCGTGGTGCTGCCGCTGCTGCTGCCGGACGCGCCGGTGGTGGTCTGGTGGGCGGTCAACGCCCCGCTGGACCCGGCCAACGACCCGCTCGGCGCGCTGGCGCAGCGGCGGGTCACCGACGCCTACACCGCCGAGCAGCCCATCGCGGAGCTGACCAAGCGCGCCGATACGTACACCCCCGGCGACACCGACCTGTCCTGGACCCGTATCACGCCCTGGCGCTCGATGCTGGCGGCGGCGCTGGACCAGATGCCGTGCACGGTCACCTCGGCCGAGGTCGAGGGCGAGGAGTTCAACCCGAGCGGTGAGCTGCTCGCCATGTGGCTCGCCAGCCGGCTGAACGTCCCGGTCCGGCGGACCCTGTCGGCCGGTCCCGGTCTGACGGCGGTCCGGATGGAGTCCACCTGCGGCCCGATCGTGCTGGACCGCCCGGACGGCTCGCTGGCCACGCTCTCCATGCGCGGCCAGCCCGACCGTGCGGTGGCGCTCAAGCGGCGGGAGACCTCCGAGCTGCTCGCCGAGGAACTGCGCCGGCTCGACCCGGACGACATCTACGCCGCTGCGCTCAAGTACGGCGTGGACCGGCTCGGTGACGGGGACGCGCAGCCCGCGCCACAGGAGCCGGCGGACGGGGAGAGCGCCCCGGCCAGGCCCGCGGCGAAGAAGACACCGGGCAAGAAGGCGGCCGCCAAGTGAGCGCTCCGCAAGTTGTCGTCCACCGCGACAAGGAGCTGATGGCGAAGGCCGCGGCGGCGCGGCTGATCACCAAGATCGTGGATGCCCAGGCCGCCCGCGGCTTCGCCTCCGTGGTCCTGACCGGCGGCCGCAACGGCAACGGGCTGCTCGCGGCGCTCGCCGAGGCGCCGGCCCGGGACGCGGTGGACTGGCACCGGCTCGACCTGTGGTGGGGCGATGAGCGCTTCCTGCCGGACGGTGACCCGGAGCGCAACTACACCCAGGCCCGCGAGGCGCTGCTGGACAGCGTGCCGCTGGATCCGGCGCGGGTGCACCCGATCGAGCCGGCCGGTGGCCGCTTCGGCAACGACGCGGACGCGGCGGCCGAGGAATACGCCCTCGAGCTGGCCGCCGCGGCCGGGCCCGAGGACCATGCCGCGGTGCCGTCCTTCGACGTCCTGCTCCTGGGCGTCGGCCCGGACACCCATGTCGCCTCGCTCTTCCCCGAGCTGCCCGGCATGTACGAGCAGGAGCGGATGGTGATCGGGGTGCACGGCGCGCCCAAGCCGCCGCCCACCCGCGTCTCGCTGACGCTGCCCGCGATCCGCGCGGCCCGCGAGGTCTGGCTGCTGGCGGCCGGCGAGGACAAGGCCAACGCCGCGGCCATCGCCCTCTCCGGCGCCGGCGAGGTCCAGGCCCCGGCGGCGGGCGCCCGCGGCCGCAGCCGCACCCTGTGGCTGCTGGACGAGGCGGCGGCGTCCCAGCTGCCGCGCGATCTGTATCCGCCGGCTTCGGCCTGACGCCACGTACGACGACGCATGCCCCGCGCCCACCAGGGCGCGGGGCATGCGTCGCTCCGGCGGCAGCCGGCAAGGGAGCATCTCCTGCGGCGGGTCACCGCCTCTGCGGGAGCGGCGCCGGTTCGGGCGCCCTCAGGGTCCCCGGATGGTCTCGCAGCCGGATGCCGTGGAAACGCCGCAGCCGCTGCATCTCGTACAGGGCGATACAGGTGACCAGCACCGGCGTCCCGAGGATGAAGACCACCCCCAGGACCAGCCCGAGGCCGTGCAGATCGCCGGTCACCAGATCCGGGATCGCCATCAGCCAGGACGTGACGGACGCCAGGACCGGCGGCAGAGCGCGGTGAACGGCTGCGGTACCGAAGAAGTTGCTGTTGACCCGGACCGCCGCGGCGCAGACGAACCACAGCAGCCACAGGATCAGCGGGGCGAAGAACAGGGACTGGAACCCGGCCGGCAGGAGCAGGAATGCCAGGACCGCCGATCCCACGAAGTACAGCAGCAGCTGCAACGAGCCGATCAGCGCGGGCACCAGCGGCCGCAGCGGTCCGCGGCGCCGCCAGACCGCCAGCATCACCCCGACGGTCAGCGGGGCGATGACCAGCAGGACCAAACAGGCGACGACCAGGTGCTCCAGCACTTTCTTGCCGTCGAAGTCCCGTGCGACAAAGGTGTAGACACCGCTCGCCACGATCATCCCCGCGATGACACGGAGGCGTTTGAGCCCCTCCACCAGCGGGTCGTCCGCCGACGGGATCCAGCTGGGCTGGAACACCGCCCAGGCCGCCTGCCGCGGCCACAGCAGGCTCGCCCTGGACCGTATGTCGCCGCCGCGCCGCACCCCGGCCATGGCCGTCTCCCCCGAACGCACCCGATGATCGTCCGGGGGATCCTATGCGACGGCCGGTCAGCGCCGGCGCAGCTCCCGGTACTTGGCGACCAGACCGGCGGTCGAGGCATCCAGCCCCGGGACCTCGGCGCCTTCCGTCAGCGCCGGCTCCACCCGCTTGGCGAGGACCTTGCCCAGCTCCACGCCCCACTGGTCGAAGGAGTCGATGTTCCAGACCGCGCCCTGGACGAACACCTTGTGCTCGTAGAGCGCGATCAGCTGGCCCAGTACGGACGGGCTGAGCTCCTGGGCCAGGATGGTGGTGGTGGGGTGGTTGCCCCGGAACGTCTTGTGCGGCACCAGCTCCTCGGCCACGCCCTCGGCGCGTACCTCCTCGGGCGTCTTGCCGAATGCGAGGGCCTGGCCCTGCGCGAAGAGGTTGGCCATCAGCAGGTCGTGCTGGGCGACCAGGCCCGGCTGCAGATCGGCGACCGGCTCGGCGAAGCCGATGAAGTCGGCCGGGATCATCCTGGTGCCCTGGTGGAGCAGTTGGTAGTAGGCGTGCTGGCCGTTCGTACCGGGCGTGCCCCAGACGACGGGGCCGGTCTGCCAGCCGACCGGATTGCCCTCGCGGTCCACGGACTTGCCGTTGGACTCCATGTCCAGCTGCTGCAGGTACGCGGTGAAGCGGGAGAGGTAGTGGCTGTACGGCAGCACGGCATGCGACTGCGCATCCCAGAAATTGCCGTACCAGATGCCCAGCAGGCCCATCAGCAGCGGGGCGTTCTCCTGCGGCGGGGCGGTGCGGAAGTGCTCGTCGACGAGGTGGAAGCCGGCCAGCATCTCGCGGAAGTGCTCCGGCCCGATCGCGATCATCAGCGAGAGGCCGATCGCGGAGTCGTAGGAGTAGCGGCCGCCGACCCAGTCCCAGAACTCGAACATGTTGTCCGTGTTGATGCCGAACTCCGCCACCTTCTCGGCGTTGGTCGACAGCGCCACGAAGTGCTTGGCCACGGCGTCCTGTCCGGCCCGCAGCCCGGTCAGCAGCCAATCGCGGGCCGAAGTGGCGTTGGTGATGGTCTCGATGGTGGTGAAGGTCTTGGACGCGATGATGAACAGCGTCTCGGCCGGGTCCAGGTCCCGTACCGCCTCGTGCAGATCGGCGCCGTCCACATTGGAG